>JBILKC010000218.1:0-5007 GCA_044376885.1 Hylemonella sp.
CGGCAATCTTCACTACTCATGGATGAAAGTTTGTAACGATCGCATTTGGCAAGCGGTAGTCAACTTGAATCGATGGGCATTCACAAAGCTGCTTGCATTTATTTACTATTTGGTGAATTATTCGGCATGCCAACCGAAATTCACCCAACTAACGCCCCCCCGCCAGAAGACCGGCTGCGTGATGCAGAGCGGTCGCAAGCCACGATTTTGGCGGCTGCGCGTGACGAGTTCTCGGAACACGGCCTGGGTGGCGCCCGCATGGACCGCATTGCGCTGCGGGCCGGGCTTAACAAGCGGCTGATCTATTACTACTTTGAGGACAAGGAGCAACTGTTCCGCGCCGTTCTCGAGAAAGCCTACCTGCATATCCGCCAGGAAGAGCTCCAGCTCAAGCTGCTGGGTTTAAAGCCTGTCGATGCCATCCGCAGGCTGGTGGAGTTCACCTGGAACTACTACCTTGAGCACCCCGAGTTCCTCACCCTGCTCAACAGTGCCAATCTGCACCGGGCGCGCCACCTGGCAGAGTCCGATCGTGTGCGGGAAATGAACTCGCCCCTCATCGCCACCCTGGGCGAAATCCTGGAGCGCGGGCGCAAGGACGGCAGCTTGCGCGGCGGGGTAGACCCGGTTCAGCTGTATGTGTCCATCGCCGGGCTGGCCTACTTTTACCTGTCCAACAACCACACACTCTCGGCCATCTTTGGCCGGGACCTGATGACACCCAAGGCGCACAACGAAAGGCTGTCGCACATGTGTGACGTGATCCTAGGGTATGTACTAGTGTCTTGAGTTTCTCAAACTCTGAATAATTCACCGTTAAGTTAACTAAATAGATTTGGAGAACCCATGCGCCTCATTCACCGTCGTGCCCTGGCCCAGCTTGTTTTGGGTGTCTGTGCCCTGTCCGCCCCTTTTGTAGCTTCGGCCCAATCCACCTACCCCAACAAACCCATACGGGTCATCGTGCCCTTTGCGGCAGGCAGCACCACCGACATCATTGCCCGCGCCATTGCCGACAAAATGGGACAAAGCATGGGCCAGACCCTGGTGATCGAGAACCGGGGAGGAGCCAGCGGCACGATTGGTCAGGCTGCCGTGGCCAATGCCGCGCCCGATGGCTACACCATCATGATTCATTCGTCTTCTCACACGGTCAGCCCCTCCACGTTTGCCAAATTGCCGTTTGATACGGTGGTCGACTTTGCCGGGGTCACACCCATTGCCACCACGCCCAATGTGCTGGTCATGGCCCCCTCCAGAGGCATCAAAACCGTGCAAGAACTGGTCAAGGCAGCAAAGGCCAAGCCGGCCTCACTCAATTACGCCTCGGCCGGTCAAGGCAGTGCCACCCACCTGAATGCTGAAAAGTTCAAGATGGCTGCGGGGTTTTTTGCGGTTCACATTCCCTTTACCGGCTCAGCCGGTGCAGTCACTGAAGTCATGGCCGGTCGACTGGACTACTACTTCTCACCCGTGGCACCGGTGATCGGCCATATCAAGGAAGGCCGCCTGCTGGCACTGGCCGTGGGCTCGCCCAACCGCACCGCTGCCTTGCCAGATGTGCCCACCACCGCCGAGGCTGGCGTACCCGGCTCGGAATTCAATTTCTGGATCGGCATGATGGCCCCGGCCAAAACACCGCGCGAGATCGTGAACCGGCTCAATGAGGAAGTGGTCAAGGCCCTGGCCACGCCCGAGGTCAAAGAGCGGTTTGCCCGCCTGGGCGCAGACGCCTGGACGCTCAAGCCCGAACAGTTTGACACTTACATCGCCACTGAAATCAAGAGCAACGCCCTGCTGGTCAAAGCAGCCGGTCTTGAAGTGCAAAAGTAAGGAAGTCCATGCCCACCCAAACCCTCGGCATCATCATGCATGGCGTCACCGGACGGATGGGCATGAACCAGCATTTGATCCGCTCCATCTGTGCCCTGCGCGATCAGGGCGGCGTGACCCTGTCCAATGGCGACAAGGTGATGCCCGACCCCATCCTGATTGGCCGCAATGCCGAGAAAATTCAGGCCCTGGCCCAGGCCCACGGCATTGCCCGTTGGGGCACCGACCTGACAGCAGCGCTGGCCAACCCACAAGACACGGTGTTTTTTGATGCTGGCACCACCCAGATGCGCCCCACCTTGCTGGCCCAGGCGCTTCGTGCGGGCAAGCATGTGTATTGCGAAAAACCCATTGCCACCAACCTCAACGAAGCGGTGGAGATTGCGCGCCTGGCTGAACAGTCGAGTCTGAAGCACGGGGCCGTGCAGGACAAGCTTTTTTTGCCCGGTCTGCGCAAGCTCGACATGCTGCGCCGCGCCGGTTTTTTCGGCAAGATGCTCAGCGTGCGGCTTGAATTTGGCTACTGGGTGTTTGAGGGTGATTTGCAACCCATTCAGCGCCCCAGCTGGAACTACCGTTCAGAAGACGGTGGCGGCATGATTCTCGACATGATGTGCCACTGGCGCTATGTGCTCGACAACCTGTTTGGGGAGGTCAAGTCCGTCAGTTGCCTGGGCACTACCCACATCCCGCAGCGCTGGGACGAAGCCGGCAAGCCCTATGCCTGCACCGCCGACGACGCTGCCTACGCCACTGCCGAGCTGATCGGTCATGGCGGTGAAAAAGTCATTGCGCAACTCAACATGAGCTGGGCCACCCGGGTACGGCGCGACGACCTGGTCACCTTCCATGTGGACGGTACGCACGGCTCAGCCGTGGCGGGCTTGAGCGATTGCCGCGCCCAAAGCCGGGTCAACACCCCCCGCCCGGTGTGGAACCCCGACCAGAAGCAGACCATGCCCTTTTTTGACCAATGGCAAGAGGTGCCAGACACCCAGGTCTATGACAACGGCTTCAAGATCCAGTGGGAGCACTTCATTCGCCACGTGGTTGAAGACGCGCCTTACAAGTGGACACTGCCCGAAGGTGCCAAGGGGGTGCAGCTGGTCGAAGCCGCCCTGCAAAGCTGGAAAGAGCGCCGCTGGATTGACATTCAAACGCTTCAAATTTGATAGCTATAAAAGCTTGCCCAGACTGGAAAAAATGCAAAATAGTCTTCAGCTTCTGACCCTGGACGGCCAGTTGGCCACTTACCGCCTGCAAGGCCAGGCGCCCGACCGCCCGACCAGCGCAAGGCGGTTCAACCGCATCGCCTACTCAGCCGCCCATGTGGTGGCCGACCCCCGGGCAGCCATTGACCCCTGGCTGCAATGTGCCGTGGACTGGGATGCCACCATCGCCTACCGGCGTCACCTGTGGTCGCTGGGCTTGGGCGTGGCCGAAGCCATGGACACGGCGCAGCGCGGCATGGGACTGGACTGGCCAAGCTCTCTGGAATTGATTCGTCGGTCCATCGATGCGGCGAAAGATTTTTCTGCCCAGGGCGGCGCGGCGCTGGTGGCCTCGGGTTGCGGTACCGACCACCTGGACTTGGACAGCGTGAAGTCTGTGGATGCCGTGATTCACGCCTACGAAGAACAGATGGAGGCCATTGAAAAGCTGGGTGGCAAACTCATCGTCATGGCCAGCCGGGCGCTGGCCCGCGTGGCCAAAAGCCCAGCCGACTACGAACGCGTGTACGACCGCATCCTGCGCCAGGCCAGGCAACCGGTGGTGCTGCATTGGCTAGGCGACATGTTTGATCCGGCGCTGGCAGGCTACTGGGGCAGCACCGATGCAGATGCCGCCATGACCACTGCCCTGGGCATCATCGCCGGCCATCCCGACAAGGTCGATGGCATCAAGATTTCCCTGCTGAATAAGGACAAGGAAATCGCCATGCGCAGGCGCTTGCCCGTCACGGGTGGAGTCGACGGACTCGGGGTACGCATGTACACCGGTGACGATTTCAACTACGCCGAGCTGATTGCAGGCGATGGCTTTGGCAGCCAGGCCACGCATAGCCAGAGCGACGCGCTGCTGGGCATTTTTGATGCCATTGCGCCAGCAGCCAGCGCTGCACTGGGCGAGCTGGCACAAGGCAATCTGGCCCGGTTCCACGCCATCCTGGGACCGACGGTGCCGCTGTCGCGCCACATTTTTGCTGCGCCCACGCGCTACTACAAAACCGGCGTGGTGTTCATGGCCTGGCTCAACGGGCACCAGAGCCATTTCAGCATGGTCGGTGGTCAGCAAAGCACGCGCAGCTTGCCCCATTTGTGCGAGCTGTTCCGCCTGGCCGATGTGGCCAACCTGCTGGAGCAGCCCGACCTGGCCGTGCATCGCATGCAAACACTGTGCTCCCTGCACGGGGTGAGCTGACAGGCCCATGCGCGATTTCACCCAAGACCACCACTGGCTGTCCATCAACACCGCCACAGTGCGCAAAAGCAATGGGCAAGACTGGCCGCTGGACCAGATCATTGAGGCCTGTGCGCAGCGGGAAATACGTGCCATCAGCCCCTGGCGCGATCAGGTGGCCGGCGTTGGCCTGGCCAAGATCGCACGCCAGTTGAAAGAGACCGGCATCGTCCTGAGCGGCTACTGCCGCGGCGGGTTTTATACGGCAGCGGACATAACAGGCCGGCAGGCAGCCTTGCAAGACAACTACCGGGCCATAGACGAAGCCAAAACCCTCAATGCACCTTGCCTGGTCCTGGTGGTGGGTGCCCTGCCCGGTGCCTTGGACGGTCAGGCGCTGTACACCGACATGGCCCGCGCCCGCAGCGAAGTGCGCGATGGTATTGCTGCTTCGCTGGAATACGCCAAATCAGTGGGGATGCCTCTGGCCATCGAGCCCCTGCATCCCATGCAGGCAGCTGAGCGCGCCTGTATCAACACCCTGGAACAGGCGCTGGACCTGTGCGATGAACTCGACCCCGATCAGACGGGTGCCTTGGGCGTGGCGGTTGACGCCTACCACGTGTGGTGGGACCCCAAGCTGCAAGCACAGATTGCCAGGGCAGGCAACACAAAAGGCAAGCATCGCCTGCTGGCATGGCATGTCTGTGACTGGCTCACACCCACACGGGACATGCTCAATGACCGCGGCATGATGGGCGATGGTGTGATCGA
>JBILKC010000219.1:0-5005 GCA_044376885.1 Hylemonella sp.
ACGCGGCGTCAGGATGATGGTCAGGGTGGCTTTGCGCACTTCACTGGCACCTTGCGGTGCAAACGGGTCAGACCCTGCGGCACCTGCACCGATGGTGGTGTACACAGTGTCAATGTGTTCAAGCCGTGAGATGAGCTGGCGCGCTGACTCTGCCGCCGCCCGGGTCTGGGCCAGTGTGGCACCGGGCGGCAGCTCCACATAGACCTGGGTTTGCGAATTGTCATCGGGCGGAATGAAACCCTTGGGCAGCAGGGGAATCAGCATCAGCGAGCCGACAAAAAAAGCGCCTGCAGCCACCATGGTGATCCAGCGGTGGCTCAAGGCCCAATGGCTGGCCCGCAGGTAGGCGGGCATCCAGAACGGGTCTTTGTGGGGCCGGTGGCTGCGCCGCATCAGGTAAGCCGCCATCATGGGCGTAAGCACCCGGGCCACCACCAGCGAGGCGAACACCGCCAGGGCGGCGGTCCAGCCGAACTGCTTGAAAAATTTGCCCGGTATGCCGCTCATGAACGCAGTGGGCAAGAACACCGCAATCAGGGTAAAGGTGGTGGCAATCACCGCCAGGCCGATCTCGTCAGCCGCTTCCATGGCCGCCTGAAAAGGCGTTTTGCCCATGTTCAGATGGCGCTCGATGTTCTCAACCTCCACGATGGCGTCATCCACCAGCACACCAATCACCAAAGACAGGGCCAGCAGGGTCACCACATTGAGCGAGAACCCAAAATAATGGATGCCGATGAAAGCCGGAATGACCGACATGGGCAAGGCCACGGCAGACACCACTGTGGCACGCCAGTCGCGCAGGAACAGCCACACCACCACCACGGCCAGCAAGGCACCTTCGAGCAGCATGGTCAGGGAGCCTTCAAACTCTTCTTGCACGGGCGCAACGAAATTGAATGCCTCGGTCAACTCAATGTCCGGATGCTCCGCTTTAAGCGCGGCCAGCGCCGCTTGCACAGCTGCACCCACCTCAACCTCGCTGGCACCCTTGCTGCGGGTGATCTCAAAGCCCACCACCGGCAGGCCATTGAGCAGGGCCAAGGCACGGGGTTCGGCAACGGTATCGCGCACCTGCGCCACTTCATCCAGCCGCAAGCGCTGCCCATTGCTCAGGGTGAGCTCCAGCCGGGCCAGTTCATCGGCCGACCGAACGGTTGCCAGCGTGCGCATGGGTTGCTGGCTGCCGCCCAGGTCGGCCCGTCCGCCGGCACTCTCGGTCTGGACCTGGCGCAACTGACGGGAAATATCGGCCGCAGTGGCACCAAGGGCCTGAAGCTTCAAGGGGTCCAGTGCCACCTCTACCTGCCGGTTGACACCGCCCACCCGAGCCACTGATCCGACGCCCCTGACGCCCAGCAGCAGACGTGAAACGGTGTTGTCCACAAACCAGCTCATGGCCTCGTCATCCATCCGGGGCGAGCGAATCGTGAATGCCAGAATCGGCGCGCCCGACAGGTTGATTTTTCCGATCACCGGGTCGCGCAAGTCGCCAGGCAAATCACTGCGGATGCCCTGAACCGCCGAGCGCACATCGTCCACGGCTTCCTGCGTGGGTTTTTCCAGCCGGAACTCTGCCGTGATCGTCACGCCGCCGTCCTGCACCTTGGTGAACATGTTTTTCAGCCCCTGCAAGGGGGCTATGGCGTTTTCCAGCTTGCGTGCCACCTCGGTTTCCATCTGCACCGGTGCCGCGCCCGGCAGCGATGCGGTCACGGTCACGGTGGGTAACTCCAGATCAGGGAAGTTCTGCACCTTCATGGTCTTGAAAGACAACAGGCCGGCAAAACTCAGCATCACAAACAGCATGACGGCCGGAATCGGGTTCCGGATGGACCAGGCGGAGACGTTCATGGCCGGTCCTTTACTTCAGCGCTGCCGGGGCATCCACCACCCGCACCGTGTCACCATCGCTGAGAAAACTGCCCCCCGTGGCGGCCAGCTTGTCGGCGGGCGTCACGCCACTGACAATCTCCATCTGCTCGCCCAGCAGGCGGCCGGTTTGCACCTTGAGCTGGCTCACACGCTTGTCATCGCCCACCCGGTAGACATAGCTAAAGCCATCGCGCACCACCACTGCGCTTTGGGGCACCGTGAGTGCAGACGAGCTGCCCAGCACAAAATCGCCGCGCGCATACATGCCGGGCTTGAAGGCGGCTTCCTGCGCCCCACTAGCCGCTGCCGTCAGGTCCACATACACCACACCCTTGCGGGTTGCAGCATCTACCGTAGGGGCCAATGTGCGCACACGGCCCTTGCGCTGTGCGCCGCTGGGTGAGGTCACCAGGACCTGCGTCCCCGGCTTGATGCGCTCCAACTCGGCAGAAGTCACCTCGCCGCGCCATTCCAGACGGCCCTGGCGGATCAAGCGAAACATCTCATCGCCGGCTCCCACAACCGCGCCCATGGCGGCGGTTCTGGCCGATATCAAACCGCTGTCGGGTGCCAACAGCTGGGTGTGCTTCAGGCGCAGCAACTGGGTGTCGAGTTGCGCCTGGGCCGACGCCACGCGTGCGCGGGCGGTTTGCTCGCTGGTCAGGTACTGGTTGATTTGCTGCGCGCTTAAAGCGCCCGTGCCCTGCACCGCGCGTGCCCGCTCGGCGTTGGCTACGGCCTCAGCCGCATTGGCCTGGGTTTCTGCCAATGACGCACGCGCCAGTGCCACATCGGCCTGCACGCTCTCAGTGGCAAAGCTGGCCAACAACTGGCCCTGGCTCACACGCTCACCCACAGCGGCATGCAACTCCAGGACGCGCAGGCCACCGACCTCGGCACCCACAATCACGTCCTGCCAGGCAGCGATGCTGCCATTGGCGCTGAGCTTGACGGGCAGCGTGTTTGGCCGGGGCTGTGTCAGGTAAACCGTCAGGGCGGCTTTGGGCGAGGCTGCACCCGGCTTGGTGTTGTCCGGGGTCTGGCCGTGTGCCGCAAAGCCGGCCAAGCCAGCCCATCCGGCGGCAGCGGCAATTGCGCAAGCAGCAAGTCGTGCGCCGGGCGTGCTTGCAGGGGTGACATCCATGAACAATCGCTTCATCATGATTCCTGACTGAATGTGAAATTAAGGTGATTGATTCGCAGCAACAGACGGGGCCGAGGGGTCAAAGCCACCGCCTGCCGCGCGGTACAGCGCCACCCATGCCAGGTTGCGCTCAAGTTGCAGGCTGATCAAGGCGCTGTCAGAAGCCAGCGCACTGCGCCTGGCATCTTCCAGTTCCAGCAAGCTGGCCAGCCCCTGGCCATAGCGCGACTGCACACTGGCCAGTGACTCTGCGTAACCCCTGGAAGCCAGCAGCGCATCACCCGCCCGGGCCGAGGTGCTGTTCAGGTTGACCAGGGCTTCTTCCACCTCACGCACAGCCAGGCGCACCTTGCTTTGGTAGCTCACCACCGCAGTCTGGTAACCCGCCTGGGCCGACTTCACGGCTGCGGCACGCGTACCGGCATCAAATACCGGCAGGCTCAGGGCCAGGGGACCAAACGACCAGGTGGTGAAATCCTGGCTGATGCCCTCGTTGGCCAGACGCACAGCGGCGATCGAGCCATCCAGACTCAGCCGCGGCAGTCTGCGTGCCTTGGCATTGCCTATTTCGGCACTGGCGGCCACCACCTCGCGCTCGGCGATGAACACATCCGGGCGCTGGGAAACGACCTGGATAGGCAAAGACGCTATGGAAACAGGAGCTACCTTGTCAGGCCGCATAAGGGCTGAATCAAGTTTTTTCTTCAAGTCTGGCTCGGTTATGGCGCTCAAGGCCACCAGGCCCTTGAGGTAAAGATCACACTGGGCGGCCTGCTGGGTCAGCCGGTTGCTGCTTTCTGCCGCACTGGCCCGTGCCATGGCCGTCACGGAAGACGCCAAAAAACCCGCGCGTGCACTGATCTCTGTCAGCCGTGTGGTTTCCTGTCGCGACGCCAGGTCTTGCCGTGTCAGTGCCAACTGCCGCTGACAACTGGACAGGCTGTAGTAAAGGTTGGCCACCTCGGCCGCGACGGACACCCGGGCGTCATGCCACTGGGCCTGGCTGCCCTCAAGACGGGCGCGAGCCGCATTGCCCAGCGCCCGGTTGGTCCCGTAGACATCAACTTCCCACGAGGCTTGCAAGCCGGTTTGCGTGCGGGTGGTCTGGTTGGTGCCGGGCAGAAATACACCCCGGCTGATACCGGTCTGTGCCGTCAGGCTGGGCAGCAGCGCGGCGTTGGCGGCGACCTGCTGGGCGCGCGCAGATTCAATGCGGGACAGCGCCAGCGACACGTTGGGATTGACTTCTTGTGCCACGCCGATCAGCTCGACCAGGAGCGGGTCGCCCTGGCGTTGCCACCAAGTCACCAGAGCGCCGGTACTGCCCTCATGCGCCAAGGGTGCCTGCCATTGCGGGGCAACGACCAGCGGCACCTGGGTGGGGGGCATCAAACTGCCGCAGGCGGTGAGCAACAGCATGCAGGTCGTCAGCAACAGCACGCAGGCCGTGCTGGCACTGCGGACAGCGGTACTCAGGAAGGTGGCTAAACGTTGGCGTGGCTGGGTCATCATGGAAGCGCTAAAAACAGGGTCACAAATGGCATGACATTCAAAGTTCAGGGCCTGCAGGTGGAAATCACCTGTATTTTGGCTCTATTTCATGACAATAAAAAATGGCCACGCCGTCACCCCATGAATCGTGGGTTGGTCGAGGCCGGCGTGCGGGTCAGACGGCGTTCGGGCAAAACGGCGTGAGGGCAGGAGGGCGTACCGGTGGTGGTCGTGCGCCAGCGCACAGATGCGTGACTTCCAGGCGTGAAACACTTCTGACTTGAAATTCAAAGGCGGCCAGTCGCCACGAAGGGAGTCCCACATGCTAGATCAGGCTGATGACCCGAGCGGTAACTTTGCCGCCAAGCTGACGTGGCTGGTCCACAAGGAAACCGTCACCGTGGCCGAGTTGCTAAGCGCAAGTCGGCTCTGCGAAGACGAGCTCAACGATTTGATCGGCTACGGGGCACTTCCGGCCGTACCGCAAGACCGGCA
>JBILKC010000220.1:0-5001 GCA_044376885.1 Hylemonella sp.
GCGCGAGCGTCTGTTTGAGCGCGTTCTTCCTCGGCTCTCCGAGCTCACCTTGAGCAACTTGCTGCATTCTGCACAGCTGGTCGATGGCATTGTGAAAGGTCTGCATACACCCGAGTGGCCCGCCAATGGGTGGCAGGCCTTGCATCGCCTCGCGCACGAGCTGTGCCAGGCCTGTATGGCCAACCCGAAGCGAATTTAGCCCCTCAAACCTAGGACTGGTCGGCAGCAGTCCGGTTTTCCCAGAATCCCCGATGCGTTTGAATGAGTTTGCCTTTAACTTCGGGTACTGGCCCCAAAACATCTACCTGCCTTTGCCCCCGGGCAAACACCTCGCGGCAGGGCAGGTTGAGGGTGGGATTTTCAGGGTGGTTCCCGGTCAGGGTCAGTAAATCAGTTTCATCAGCGCCGTAAACCACTCGGCCGATACCGGCCCAGTAGATGGTTCCGGCGCACATGGCACAAGGCTCGAAGGTGGTCACCAGGGTACATTGCGCCAGGTACTCAGTCGGGTAGTTAAGGGCAACCGTTCTTGCAAGGGTAGATTCGGCGTGATTGACGGTGTCGATATTGCCCTGTTCTGCCAGCACGGTCTCGCCGTCCGGTGCAAGCATCAGGGCACCGAAGGGGTGGCGTCCCATCGACATGGCGCGCTTTGCGACAGCATCCGCATGAAGCAGGTGTTTAACCACCTGCTCGGTAGTCAGGGCACAGATGCAATCAATGGCCAACTTGTCATTCACCCTGTGAGCCGCGGTGTGCCCAGGCAGTGGTGTGCTTCTCGATGTAGCTGAACAACTCATACATTGCCATGGCCATGGCACCCACCACGACCAGCCCGGAGAAGGCCAGACCCATTTGCATGGCAGAACCGGCAGAAATCAGCAGGTAGCCAATGCCTTCATTGGCAGCTGTCATCTCGGATACCGTGGTGCCGACAAAGGCAAGGGTAATGGCGACTTTGAGCGAACCGTAAAAATAGGGCATGGAGCGCGGTAGCCCGACCTTAACCAGTACATCCCAGCGCTTGGCACCCAGCACGCGCAACACGTCTTCAAGCTCGGGCTCAAGAGTTGCCAGACCGGTGGCAATGTTGACCATGATCGGGAAAAAGCTGATCAGAAAGGCGGTCAGGACGGCCGGGCCTACGCCAATACCGAACCAAACGACCAGAATCGGCACAAAGGCCGCTTTAGGCAGTGCATTAAATGCAGTCATCAGCGGGTAGACCGCGGCGTAAGCA
Source organism: Hylemonella sp. (assembly GCA_044376885.1). Lineage (GTDB taxonomy): Bacteria > Pseudomonadota > Gammaproteobacteria > Burkholderiales > Burkholderiaceae_C > JBEIGE01. The sequence goes on from JBILKC010000220.1 coordinate 1,241, forward strand.
AGACGCGAACTGCCAACCACAAAACCCAGCAAAACACCGACTACGATGGCCAAGCCAAAACCAGCCATGGTCACCCAGTAGGTTCGCCACGCATGGCCTGCAATCAGCGATTTGTACTCGAGCGTCTGAGTCCAGATACGCCAAGGGCTGGGGAAAATGAATTCCGAGACCTCAAAGACAGAGCAGATGATTTGCCAAATGGCAATCACCACCACCAGCAGAATCCAGGGGGACCACGTCTCAAGTTGTTTTTTGTTCATGGGAATCTCAGGCGTGCTTACTGGACGATTGCGGCACCGGCATTTTGCGGTTCGGCAGGGGTTGTTTTGCGCATCGCGCCGATGTGGCCGCGCAATTCATGGACGATATCTGTGAATTCCTTGGTGTAAGTCACTTCCAGGTCGCGCGGGCGCGGCAGGTCAATATCGCGCTTGACCACAAAACGGCCAGGGCTCTTGCTCATGACATAAACCGTGTCTGCCAGAAATACGGATTCACGAAGATCATGTGTGACCAGGATGACATTGAACTTCTGTGCAGCATGAAGGTCACGCAGAATGCACCACAACTCTTCCCGGGTGAAGGCATCGAGCGCACCGAACGGTTCATCCAGCAAAAGCATTTTGGGCTCGTGAATCAGTGCGCGGCAAATACTGGCGCGCTGCTGCATGCCGCCTGACAGTTGCCATGGAAACTTGTTTTCATAGCCACCGAGGCCAACGGTTTGCAGCAGGTGGCAGGCACGTTCCTCGTACTCTTTGCGTTTGGCTTTGAAGTTGCTGCGGTAGGGCTCGACAATTTCAAGTGGCAGCAGCACATTGTCCAGCGTCGTGCGCCAGGGCAACAGCGAAGAGGCCTGAAAAGCCATGCCCGATATTTTCAAAGGGCCGGTAACGGGTTGGCCATCGATCAGGATTTTCCCTTTGGACGGCATTTTGAGGCCGGTAGTGAGCTTCATGAAAGTGGATTTGCCGCACCCGGAGGGACCGACGATCGCGATGAACTCACCCTCGCCCACTTTAAGGTCAATGGCTTCAACAGCAAAGTGACCCTTGGCCAACAACTCTTCGTTGTAGGCTAGCCAGACATCCTGAAAGTCGACAAAGTGGGAGGAGGTGGTCATTTGATATGAGCAAAAATTATTTCTTGGCCACCGGTGGCAATACGTCAAGTTCTTTGGTGCTGGGCAAGAAGGAGCCGTTCCAGATCGCGTCCGGGTTGACGCGGGTCTTGGTGTTAAAGGCATCCGACACCTGGCTGGACATGAGCGACAGGCGGGGTCCATTGATCTGGCCAAAACCTTCTGCTCGGGCGTCCGGGCTGGCTATCACCGCATCAATTGCCATTTTCAGGCGTCGTGTTTCCAGTTCGACGTTGATAATGCCGTCACGCTGTTTGACATATTCAATCGCCACATCAGGCTTGGCCATGACGTCTTTGGCGCCCTTGGCAAAGGCAGACAGGAAAGCCTTGATGGCAGCCGGATTTTCCTTAATCAACTTGGGGGAGGCGATGATCACGTTGCCATACAACTTGACACCGAAGTCAGGATAGGCCATGACAACCACATCTTCGGCCTTAACACCACGCGCTTCGAGATTGAGAACCGATGTGAAGGAAAAGCCGGTGATGGCGTCAATATCCCCCCGAACCAGCATGGTTTCGCGCAGAGGCGGATCCATGGCGGTCCAGGCCACGTTGGTCACGTTGTTGGCTTTTTGGAAAATCGGGAAAGCGCGTCGTCCTGCATCAAAAACGGGTGCGCCAAGTTTTTTACCGCTCAAGTCAGCCGGGGTTTTGATGCCCGACTTTTTGAGAGCCATCACGGCCGCAGGCGTATTGTTGTAGACCATCATCACGGCCACAGGCTTGTTGGGTGCGTCCGGGTTATTGGCGTGAAACTCCATGAGAGCGGCCAAATCGGCAAAACCCATGTCATAAGCGCCGGAGGCCACACGTGTGACGGTACCGCCCGAACCGTTGCCGGCATCAATGGTGACGTCCAGCTTGGCATCCTTGAAGTAACCCTTGGCAGCAGGAGACAGGAACAAAGCTGCAGGGCCTTCGAAGCGCCAATCCAGCTGGAATTTAATGGGAGTGACCTGAGCTTGGGCGCTGCCCATCGTCAAGGAAAACAGGGCGGCAAGGGTGGTGCCCAAAAAGGTGCGCTTTAACATAGGGATCTCCAGGAAATGAATAAGCAATATCCTAAAGCAAATTCAATGCCTGGCTCTTATGGCATACCCTCAGTTAAACCCTAGGGCATGGCCGCAATGTGAGAAAATACCGTACATGAACGCGTTGAACATCGCCGAAGCCATGCACACCTTGGGTTTGCAAGCAAAAGTTGCTTCCGCCCTTATGGCGAAAGCTTCTTCAGCTTCAAAAAACATAGCGCTCAGGCGTTTGGCTGAATTATTGCGCACCAACCAGCCCATGTTGCAGGTGCAAAACGCTCAAGATATCAGCCGCGCTAAAACTGCTGGCTTGGCCGAACCCCTGGTGGACAGACTCAAACTCACTGCCAAAGTTATCGAGACCTGCGCGCTGGGTTGCGAACAATTGGCCGCCATGCCCGACATCATTGGCGAAATCACCCGGATGAACCAGCAGCCCAGTGGCATCCATGTGGGCCAGATGCGCGTTCCGATCGGCGTTTTCGGTATGATTTTTGAAAGCCGGCCCAACGTCACGATTGAGGCAGCCAGCCTTGCGATTAAAAGCGGCAACGCCTGCATTTTGAGGGGCGGCTCTGAAGCGATTGAGTCGAACAAGGCACTTGCTGTGCTGGTAGGCCAAGCGCTGGTGGATGCGGGGCTACCCGCAGATGCGGTGCAACTGGTGCAAACCACTGATCGTGAGGCCGTAGGCCAACTCATAGCCATGCCCCAGTATGTTGACGTCATCATTCCCCGTGGCGGTAAAAGCTTGATCGAGCGCATCAGCCGGGATGCCAAGGTACCTGTCATCAAACACCTGGATGGAAACTGCCACATTTATGTGGATGACCCTTGTGACCTGGACATGGCGGTCAAAGTGGCAGACAACGCCAAGACCAGCAAGTACAGTCCCTGCAATGCCATGGAAAGCTTATTGGTTGCTCGCAGCGTTGCTTCCGCTTTTTTGCCCCGCATTGCGGCCGTTTATGCCGCCAAGGGGGTGGAGATGCGCTGTGATGCCGAAGCCCTGGAGATTTTGCAATCAAATTCGCGCGAAAGCCCTTTATCCACTAACTCTAATGCTGCAAATATCGTAGCAAAATTGGTTCTGGCTCAGGATACTGATTGGTTTGAGGAGTATCTGGCGCCGATCATCAGCATCAAAGTGGTGGCCGGCTTGCAGGAAGCTATAACGCACATCAATCATTACGGCAGCCATCACACCGACGCCATCCTCACCCGTGACCACATGCATGCGCAGACGTTCCTGCGCGAGGTGGACTCTGCCAGCGTTATGGTCAACACCAGCACCCGCTTCGCCGACGGGTTTGAATACGGGTTGGGGGCCGAAATTGGCATCAGCACCGACAAGTTTCACGCGCGCGGCCCGGTTGGCATTGAGGGGCTGACTTCCCTCAAGTACATTGTTCTGGGCGATGGCGAGGTGCGCCTGTAAGCCTTGGTGCAGTCGCTAATCCTGAAATCAGCCTCATTTAAACCCGTTTTCTTGCGAGGGCCTGCATGGTTCCACATCTCATCACCGCCTTAACCGGCCCCATCAATGAACTTGAGCAGCGGGTGCTCGACTCCATGCCTGCCATT
>JBILKC010000221.1:0-4969 GCA_044376885.1 Hylemonella sp.
AAAGAAACTGCCGAACTACTCTCACAGAAAGTTTTCTCTACCCCTAAACCAGTTCGGCTATTGCAAAAAATATTGCGGTTGGGAAGCCAAAAAAATGACTTATTAATGGACTTTTTTGCTGGTAGTGGCGCAAGTGCCGAAGCCGTCATGCGTCTCAACGCCGAAGATGGCGGCACGCGCCAGTTCATCCTGGTGCAAATCCCCCAGCCCATAGACGCCAAGAAGCAAAAAGAGGCCCACCAGTTTGTGACCGAAACGCTGGGCAAACCCGAGGCCACTATTTTTGAGATCACCGCCGAGCGTATTCGCCGCGCGGGGGCTAAATTGGAGGCCGAGGCTTCGACAGGCTCAGCCCGAACGGGGGATGGCTCAGACCGAGCGGTTCCGCTTGATACCGGCTTTCGGGTGTTTGAGCTGGTGGATGACCCCGACGCGCTGATTCTGGACAAACCCTTGCAAGATGCCACGCAAGCCGACCTGGCTGCGCTGCAGGCCAACATTGCCACGCCCCAACCCGCGCAACTGCCCCGCGTGCTGCACAACCTGCTGTTGGCCGAAGGCCTGCCGCTGACCACGCGCATTGCGCCCGTGCACAACGCGCACATCCCCGAAGGCAGCCTGTACCTGGCTGCCGATGTGCTACTGGTGGTGAAAGCCGTGCCTATGGATGCCCTGACCGACACCCTGCGCGCGCTACAAGCTGCAGGCACGCCCGCGCACTACCTCACGGTGTATGCCCCGTGGGTGGATGACAACAACTTTATGCTGGGCATTCAGTCGGTAGCCAGCACGCTGGGCTTCTCGGACGAAAAGCTGCGGTTGCGGGGGTAAGCCATGACCGCCCAATTCCAATACACCACCCTCGCCCACCAAACGGCGGCGGTGCAGGCCATAGCCGATGTGTTTGCAGATGTGCGTTTTGTGCCACCCATCAATGTGCATGCCAACCCCACCCTGCCGGTGAGTGCAGTGGCCGACACCATCCAGGCCAATATCAAGGCACTGCGTGAGCGTCTGCACATCAGCAACGGGCCGGTGCATGTCCCTGTAACCGCCACGCCTGCACTGAACCTGGATGTGCTGATGGAAACCGGTACGGGCAAAACGTTTACCTTTATAGAGACCATGCACCGACTGCACCGCGACCATAAGCTGTGCAAATTTATTGTGCTGGTGCCGAGCAACGCGATTCGCCAAGGCACTATCAAGAGTTTACAAAGCACAGCAGATTTTTTTGCCAAACAGTACGGTAAGCGCATCAACGTATTCAACTATTCGGCCAAAACGGTGGGTGGCTTCATCCACGCCGCTGCGGCGGGCAGCGCGGGCATTAGCGTGATGGTGGCCACCTACCAGAGCTTTGCGGGTGAGAGTAAGGTGATTAATAAGCGTGGCGTGGAGGCCAACCTGTTTGGCCACGCCAAGAGCTTTATGGAGGCGTTGGCAGTGATTCGCCCGGTCATCATCATTGATGAGCCGCACCGCTTTGAGGGCGCGGTGGTGCAGGAGTATTTGCCACGCTTCAACCCGCTGATCACCATTCGCTTTGGGGCCACCTTTCGGGGCAAAAACGATGACGAAAAGTACAAAAACCTGATCTACACGCTGGATAGCCTGGAGGCTTTTCGACAACGGCTGGTCAAGGGCATTGTGGTGGACACGGTAGGCAGCGGCAGCGATGCCACACAGAGCCTGCGCTACCTGGAGTGCCTAGGCACTGTCAAAGAGCGCAGTGCGAGGGTGGAGTACCACACAGCACTAGGCAAGCTGTCCACGGTAGAGCTACAGGCCAAGGCCAATTTGGGCGACGCCACGGGGCTGGCTTTTTTGGACGGCCATGTGGTGGAAAAAATCACCACCAAAGAGGTGTTGTTTACCAACGGCTTTGCCCTGCCCTTGGGAGAGGCCACGGCTTATGGCATGTTGGCCGAGCAAACACAAAGCGTGATCATTGAGCGGGCCGTGGCCAACCACTTCGAGCGGGAGGAAGAACTGTACAAGCGAGGCATCAAGTCTTTAAGCCTTTTTTTCATTGACGCGGTGGCCAAATACATGCCTGATGCCAAAGCCGGTGGCAGCAAGGCGGCGGTGATTCGCCAAGCGTTCGAGCAGCATTACCGCACGCACCTGGATTTGGCGCTGGCCAAGCCGGCCTTGCACCCGCCCTACCGCGCCTATCTGGAGCGCAGTGCTGCAGATATTTCCAAAGTGCACAAGGGCTACTTTGCCCGCTCGCACAGCGAAAAAGGCGAGGAAGAAGCCATTAAGCTCATCTTGCAAGAGAAAGAAAAGCTGCTGGGTTTTGAGACAGATTTGCGCTTCATCTTCTCGATGTGGGCGCTGCAAGAGGGCTGGGACAACCCCAACGTATTCACCCTGTGCAAGCTGGCCCCCAGCAATTCGCAAATTACCAAGCTGCAACAAATTGGCCGGGGCCTGCGGCTTGCGGTAAACCAGGAGCTGCAGCGCGTTCCGCTGGACGATGCGGAGTTTGACCGCATCAATGAGCTCACAGTCGTGGTGCCCGCCAGCGAAGGCGATTTTGTGGCAGCCATTCAGAACGAGATAGCCGCCCACAGCATTCGCAAAGTGGCGCGGGTGGTGAGCCAGGAATCGCTGGCGGCCAGTGGGGTGAGCGTGAACCCGTTTGTGACCGTGGCGCTGTTTCAGGCTTTGGCCCAATGTGGCGCTGGTTTGATTGACACGGCCTCCGGCACGCTGACCCTGCAAGCCGATGCCGCCACCTTTAAGGCCCAGCGCACAGCCATTGAAGCTGCGTTGGCCAAGGTAGCAGGTCTCGATGCCGTGAACCGCAAAGCCATGCTGGACTACATGGATGTGTATTACGACGGGTTTGGCGCAGTCAAGCGTAAGTTTGATCAGACCAAACCCATGCTTACGGTTAATGCCGCGCAATACGCCAAGTTCAAGGAACTGTGGCAAAGCCTGAACCGCGACGCGGTGCTGCGCTACGAGTTGGACACCCCCACGCTGGTGGACAACATCGTGACCAGCCTTGAGCGCGACTTCAAGGTGCTGCCACTGACCATCAACGTAACGCGCACCTTGCAGGTACAAGACATTCACAAGGCGCAGAGCGTGCAAAGCAGCTTTGAGGTGAGCTCGCACAAGGTGTATACGCTGGGGGAATTTGTGGCTGAGCTGTCCAACGCCACGCGCCTGAGCCGCCATACGGTGTCAGACGCGCTTACACGCCTTTCACCAGAAAAGTTTGCTCAGATTCAGCACAACGAAGGCCGTGCCTTGGTGCTGCTGCGCGACCTGATGAACCGATGTGTGTATGAATTGCTGGTACACAAAGTGACATACCAACTGCGCGAAACGCGGGTCAAGACCGCATTGACGGACGGCAAAGGCGCCTTGCTGGCCACCATTCCCGCCGCGCTTTGCGGCAGGGAGATGCACATTATTGGTAATGCTCAGGTACGCCAACGCTCTTTGTACGCGCAATCCCATATGCCAGTGGACAGCCAGATTGAGCGCGACACGGTGGACGAATCGCACCACACCCGCATTGCCGTGTTTGCCAAACTGCCCAAGCTGGACATTCCTACGCCAGCAGGCAAATACAACCCGGACTTTGGCTATGTGCTGCTGCAAAACGACAAAGCTCAGGCACTGTATTTGGTAGTGGAAGCGAAGGGCTATGACAGCGATGCAGATATTTCGGCTAAAGAGCGGATGAAGGTGGATTCGGCCAAGCAGTTCTTCCTGGCCCTGCGTCAGGGGGGTATACCCGTGCAATTTCAAACCAAGCTCAACACCGACAAGCTTGCGCAGATGATTAGCCAAATCACGTCCTAGCCTTTTTAGAATATACACTTTAAGCTATCTATTTCAGAGCAAACCCAGCAAGCCAACCATGCCAAGCCTAGAAATATCCCCCGGCCTCGTTATCCAGAATCTGCACACACGCCTGCACTTGAGCGACTTCAAGCTGATTGCCTTTGACATGGACTCCACCCTGATCAATATTGAGTGCGTGGATGAAATCGCCGATGCAGCGGGACGTAAAGCCGAGGTGGCGGCCATTACCGAGGCTGCCATGCGCGGCGAAATCACCGACTTCAAGGACAGTCTGCGCCGCCGCGTGGCCCTGCTCAAAGGCGTGTCGGTCGCCAGCATGCAAGCCGTTTACCAGGACAGGTTGCGCCTGAACCCGGGTGCCGCAGAGCTGGTGACCGCCTGTAAAGCCCAAGGCCTGAAGGTACTGCTGGTCAGCGGGGGCTTTACCTTCTTTACCGACAGGGTGCGGGACTTGCTGGGAATTGACTACACGCGCTCCAACGTTCTGGAAGTTCACCAGGACAGGTTGACCGGACGTCTGCTTGACCAGTCTTGGGGCGATATTTGTGATGGCCTTGAAAAACGCCGCATGCTGCTGCAAACCTGCGAAGACTTGGGCATCAGCCCCAGGCAGGCCATTGCCGTGGGTGATGGGGCCAATGACCTGCTGATGATGGCAGCGTGCTCAGATGCCGGCGGCTTGTCAGTCGCTTTTCATGCCAAGCCCAAGGTGCGGGCGCAGGCGATGGTGGCCATTAACGCCGGTGGCCTTGACCGGTTGTTGGAAGTCTTTGAGCATACTCAGGCTTTTTCAATCACCGCGCCACCGGGTTGAACCTTAGGCACTACAAATCTGGCCAGCGTTTCGATACCGGAATTTTGATCTGTCACATCGGTCACAACGCGCAAGCTTGTCGTCATCGCTTGGGTCGTGAATTCAGCCACGCCATAACCATGGCGCTGGGCATCTGCAAAGACAAAGTGCGGGTTTTCAGCCAAACGCTCCGCGGTTCTGGCGTTGCCACCGGATCGGGAACTGATGCTGGTGCCGCAAAACTCCACGCCCAGGCGCTGGCTTGCAACCCTCTCGTAGTCCGCCTTGACATAACCGACCCAGTTTTCATGGGCATCGCCACCGAAAATCACCGGGTTGGGCACCGCG
>JBILKC010000222.1:0-4966 GCA_044376885.1 Hylemonella sp.
ACGGGGGCGTGTTGATCCTGCTCTTGGTCCTGCCGCTGTGCATACCGGTGCTGATTTTCGGTTCGGGGGCGGTAGCCGCCGTTGATGCCGGACTGTCTGCACAGGCCCACTTTTCCCTCATGGGCGCGCTGTTATTGCTGATCGTCCTTGGCGCGCCACCGGCTACCGCCGCAGCCCTGAGAATATCCACCTCTTAGAACCCGTTATTCAAATCAGGTGACACTCCACTCATGAAAGCCCCCTTGCGCTTTTTTACCTTTGCGGCCCCCTCCCGGTTTTATCACCTGGCGGGTCGGCTGATCCCCTGGTTTTACGGGGCGGCCCTGCTTCTGACTTTGGCCGGTCTGTACATCGGTTTTTTTGTTGCACCCACCGATGCCACTCAGGGTGACGCGTATCGCATCATCTTTATCCATGTGCCTGCGGCCTGGATGTCCATGCTTCTTTATTTGGTGATGGCGTTCTGGGCGGCTATCGGCTGGGCCTTCAATGCGCGGCTGGCGTCCATAGTGGCACGATCCATTGCGCCCACCGGTGCCATGTTCACCTTTCTCGCGCTCTGGACAGGCGCCTTGTGGGGCAAACCGACCTGGGGCACGTGGTGGGTGTGGGATGCGCGCTTGACCTCCGAACTCATCCTGCTGTTTCTTTACCTGGGCTACATAGCCCTGGTGGAGTCGATTGATGACACACGACGGGCCGACCATGCAGGAGCCCTGCTGGCGGTGATAGGCGTGATCAATATCCCGATTATTTATTTCTCGGTCAAATGGTGGAACACCCTGCATCAAGGCGCAACCATCAGCATGACATCAGCACCCAAGATGGCCAGCACCATGTTGACCGCCATGCTGCTGATGACCTTTGCCTGCTGGGCCTATGCCTTTGCTGTGGTGTTCATGCGCAGCCGGGCACTTGTTCTTGAGCGCGACCGCGACGCCGCCTGGGCGCTGGCGCTCGCACCGGTATCCACGGAGAAGTCACGATGAACTGGCAAACGGCTGAGCAATTTTGGGCCATGGGCGGCTATGGTCTTTATGTCTGGGGCTCTTACGGGGTGGCCCTGGTGTGTATGCTGCTTGAGCCCGTGTTGGCCAGGCAAAGACACCAAGCGGCCTTGCAACGCCTATCTGAAAACGACAAACAGGACTCATGACATGAAACCCCGCCATAAACGCATTGCCATTGTGGCTGGTGTTGTCCTTGTTGTAGGGGCAGCAGCAGCCTTGGTGCTGAACGCCTTTCAGAGCAATCTGGTGTTCTTTTATTCCCCTTCTCAAATCGCCTCGAATGAGGCACCACTGGGTCGTACATTCCGCTTGGGTGGCATGGTTGAAGCCGGCAGCGTCAAGCGCGATGGCGTGATGGTCAGCTTTGTTGTCACCGATACCGTCAAAACCATACCCGTGACCTACCAGGGCATCCTGCCCGACCTGTTCAAAGAGGGCAAGGGTGTAGTCGCCCAGGGGCAATTGCAGGACGGTATTTTCAAAGCCAAGGAAGTGCTTGCCAAACACGACGAGAATTACATGCCGCCCGAAGCCGCCGAGGCTTTGAAAAATGCCGGCAAGCGTAACGAAAAAGCAGCCGCCTCTGTGGTGATGGAGAAAAATTAATGGTTCCTGAAATCGGACATTTTTTATTGTGGCTGGCCTTGGGAGTATCCCTGGTGCTCAGTACCCTGCCACTGGCCGGAGCCACGCTGGACCGGCGCGATTGGATGGTTCTGGCGCGTCCCCTCTCAAATGCGCTTTTCGCCCTGGTTGCCCTGGCCTTTGCCTGCTTGATGATTTCATTCGTCCGGCACGATTTTTCTGTGCTCAATGTGGCCTCCAACTCGAACTCGGCCTTGCCGCTGCATTTCCGCATGGCCGCTGTCTGGGGCAGTCATGAAGGCTCCTTGCTGTTGTGGGTTTTGATGCAGTGTGTCTGGCTGGCCGCTGTGGCACGCTACAGCAAGCACCTGCCCTTGCCCGTGGTGGCCCGCATTTTGTCGGTCATGGGCATGGTGTGCATCGGGTTTCTGCTGTTCATGCTGATGACTTCCAACCCGTTTGACCGGCTTTTCCCGGTGCCAGCCGATGGCCGCGATTTGAACCCCCTGCTGCAAGACCCGGGCATGATTTTTCACCCGCCGCTTCTCTATATGGGTTATGTTGGTTTTTCTGTGGCCTTTGCCTTTGCCATTGCAGCCTTGATTGGCGGCAACCTTGATGCCCAATGGGCGCGCTGGACACGTCCCTGGACCACGGTGGCCTGGCTGTTCCTGACCTTGGGCATTGCCTTGGGAAGCTGGTGGGCCTATTACGAGCTGGGTTGGGGTGGCTGGTGGTTCTGGGACCCGGTGGAAAATGCCTCCTTCATGCCCTGGCTGGTGGGAACGGCGCTCATCCACTCGCTGGCGGTGACTGAAAAGCGCGGCGGCTTCAAGTCGTGGACCGTGCTGTTGGCCATCATGGCGTTTTCGCTCTCGCTGCTGGGCACGTTTCTGGTTCGCTCCGGTGTGCTGTCTTCGGTTCACGCTTTTGCCACAGACCCGGCCCGGGGTCTTTTCATACTGACTTTCATTGTGATTGTGGTGGGCGGGTCTTTGGCGCTGTATGCCTGGCGCGCACCCAGCGTCGGGCTGGGCGCGCGGTTTTCCCTGGTTTCCAAAGAAACCGCTTTGCTGATCAACAACGTGATGCTGCTGGTGGCCGCCGCTGCCGTCTTGCTCGGCACGCTTTATCCTTTGCTGCTGGATGCACTGGGCATGGGCAAAATCTCGGTGGGTCCGCCCTATTTCGATACCGTCTTTATGCCCCTGATGGCTCCGGCCATCTTCCTGATGGGCATCGGCCCCCTGGCCCGCTGGAAAGAGGCTGAACTGCCTGCACTGGCGCACCGCCTGAAGTGGGCGCTGGGCGTTGCGGTGGTGGCCTCATTGCTCAGTGGCTGGCTGGCCGGAGAGATCAAGCTGGTCGCCAGCTTGGGGCTGCTGATGGCCTTTTGGATCATCGCCTCGGTCATGACCGACCTGTGGGAACGCATACGTCCGCGGCACGGTGCCTTGAACGAAATTCCTCTGCGCATGGGCCAAATCCCGCGGGCTATTGTGGGCATGATGGCCGCGCACCTGGGCGTGGCTGCGTTCTGTGTGGGTGTGGCCATGGTCAAGGGCTACGAAGTCGAGAGCGACGTCAAGATGGGCATCGGGGAAAGCACCACCGTTCAGGGCTACACCTTCACGCTGCGAGAAACCCGGGAAATTCAAGGGCCCAATTACCTGGCGATTCAAGGGCTGGTTGAGGTGACCCGGGGTGGCAAGCGAGTCACCGAGATGCGGCCTGAAAAACGCGTCTACCGGGTGCAGCAAAGTCCGATGACCGAAGCTGCCATCAATGCCGGCCTCACGCGTGATCTGTATGTCTCACTTGGCGAACCGGTGGGAGACGGGGCATGGATTGTCCGGATCTATGTCAAGCCTTTCATTGACTGGATCTGGGGCGGCTGCGTGCTGATGGCCTTAGGTGGTTTGCTGGCGGTGACCGACCGGCGCTACCGCAGAAAGCAGGCTGAGGCTACAAACCCCTCTACCGGAGCCGCCGGGGCCGCAGTATGAAGTATTTGAAGTACTTGCTGCCCTTGGGGATCTTTCTTGGGCTGGTGGCATTTCTGGTGGCGGGCCTGTCTTTGAACCCCAAGGAAGTTCCCTCCCCCCTGATCGGCAAACCTGCGCCCGCTTTCAGGCTGCCCCTGCTTGAAAACCAGAATGTCTCGCTGGGTCGGCAAGACATGCTGGGCAAGGTCTGGATGATCAATGTATGGGCCTCCTGGTGCGTGGCCTGCCGTGAAGAGCACCCATTGCTGGTCGAGTTTTCCCGGAAAAAACTGCTGCCTATTTACGGCCTGAACTACAAGGATGAACGCAAGGCGGGTCTGAAATGGCTGGCCAATTTTGGCAATCCCTACGATGCCTCTTTGTTCGACAACGACGGGAAAGTCGGCATCGACTGGGGTGTCTACGGCGTTCCTGAGACTTTTATTGTTGACCGCCAGGGCTTGATCCGTTTCAAGCACATCGGCCCGCTCACGCCTGAAGTGATCGAGCAACAAATTGAACCTCTGGTGAGGCAACTCAATGTTTAAACCGGCCTTCACGTGGCTAGCCGTGCTTGTACTGGTTCTGATGAGTGGGCTTGCTGCTGCCAAAGAAGCCGCTCCGGCCTCTGAAGACCCGGTCCTGGAAGCCCGTGTCATGCGCATCGCCGCCGAATTGCGCTGCCTGGTTTGTCAGAACCAGACCATCGCTGACTCCAACGCCGGGCTTGCCATAGACCTGCGCAATCAGGTCCGGGACATGTTGCAAAAGGGCCAGACCGAGAAAGACATCCTGAGCTACATGACCGAGCGCTATGGTGACTTTGTCCTTTACAGGCCGCCTCTCAAACCCAGTACGGCCTTGTTGTGGATCGGTCCTGGCGTGCTGCTGGTTGGCGGCCTGGCGATTCTCTTCGTGGTGCTGCGCCGTCGCAGCCGCATGGATGCCAAACATTTTGATCCTGATACTGCAGATACCCATCAGGACCCTCACCTGTCCTGACAGATCGCAGCCCCAACTTGCCCGCCATGGACACACCCGTCAAACACCCTCACGACACCCCGATCGACGCTGTCAAGCGGCAACTCCTTGCGCTGACTGAGTTGCACCAATCAGGCGCACTGCCTGCAGATCAGTACCAAACCAGCAAGGCGGGTCTGGAACGCAAACTACTCGATCTTGTTTTGCAAAGCGCACCGGGCTCAACCGTCAGCGCGCCCGCGGATGATGATCAAAAACCAGGTTTTGCCCTTATTGCTTCTATCTTCATTGGTATCGTTTTGATAGCGGTTGCAGGCTACAGCTGGAAAGGCTCTCCATCACAACTGGCCACAGGTCCTGCCAGCGCTCAGACTGCAGGTCAAACCGACCAGACCCGGGATGACT
>JBILKC010000223.1:0-4962 GCA_044376885.1 Hylemonella sp.
ATTGCAGTACCGGCTGGAACGCCGGAGGCGATTGTGAACCGGCTTAACAGTGACTTGAAGAAAATCCTGTCAGAGCCCGATACCAAGGAGTCCTTGCTGGCGCAGGGCGTGATCTCAACCCATACCACGCCCGATGAAGCCAGTCGGGCCATTGCCCTGGAGTACGCCAAGTGGGCCAAGGTCATTAAAGAAGGCAACATCAAGCCCGACTAAGAGCCGTCGGTGCTTGTTCCGGGGCCTACCAGGGCAACTTGGTGCCGTCGTAGGCATAAAAATGACCAGAGTCGATCACGCCCAGCTTGTCAAGAACCTGCAGCATGTCGCGTGCTGCATCAGCAGGTGTTCTGCCAAGTTTCTCTCCCCCAAATGGCCTGGACAGGCCAGTGTTGACCGTACCCGGATGCAGCGCCGCCAGCACCGTGTTGGGTTGTGTGCGTCGCAGCTCGATGGATGCAGTTTTGAGCATCATATTCAGGGCCGCTTTGGAGGCGCGGTAGCTGGACCACCCGCCTAGTCGGTTGTCTTCTATGCTGCCCACTTTGGCCGAAATCACGGCCATCACTGCGCGCTCGGTAGCGAGCAAGGGGGTGAATTTCGCCAGTGTCAGGGCCGGCCCGAAGGTGTTGGTGCGAAAGGTTTGCATCAACTGTGCGTAGTTCAGACTGGCGATTTTTTTCTCGGGCATAAAGCCATCGGTGTGCAGAACGCCCACGGCATTGATGATCAGGTGAAAAGGCGCTTGTGTAGATAAAGCATGGGCAGCCTGGCTGATGCTTTCTTCATGGTCAAAGTTGATGGCTGGCAGGGAATGGCGGTGGATGCCGATGACCTGGCCACATTGCGGCATCTCACGCAAGACCTGCACAAATGCAGCGCCGATGCCACCAGTAGCGCCTATCACCAGAGCCCGGAAACCCTTGGGGAAAGAAGTCATTGTGTACCTTGCCTCTGAAATGTTGTCCGCTTAGAGCACATTGAGTCGGCACCTCAGGTGATTAGCCTGTGTCTGAAAAGCGTCTTGGGTGTCACTGTCCATCTTGTCCAGTTGGCGGTACACCATGCCGATCCGCGGATTGCTGGCCAAGCGCTCGCGGTTGCGGGCAAAGAAATCCCAGTAGAGCGCATTGAACGGGCAAGCCGCCTCACCAATGCGATCCTTCTTGTTGTAATGGCAGCCTTTGCAGTAGTCGCTCATGCGGTCTATGTAGGCGGCGCTGGAGACATAAGGTTTGGTGGCCAGCAAGCCGCCATCCGCATATTGGCTCATCCCCAGGGTGTTGGGCAGTTCCACCCATTCAAACGCATCAATATAAATACCCAGGTACCAGCGGTGAACTTCCTGGGGGCTCAAACCCGCCAGCAAGGCGAAGTTGCCAATCACCATGAGGCGCTCAATATGGTGGGCGTGTGCCTCTTGCAGCGAATGACCTATGGCATGCGACAGGCAGCGCATATTGGTTTTACCCGTCCAAAACCAAGCCGGCAGCGGTGCTGTATGTTCCAGCCCATTGTTGTTCGCGTAGCCGGGCATCTGCGCCCAGTAAATGCCCCGCACATACTCACGCCAGCCCAGGATTTGACGGATAAATCCCTCAGCGGCTGCAAGTGGCACAGCACCCTCCCGCCAGGACTGCGCCACCTTGTCAACCACTTCGCGCGGATTGAGCAGCTTGACATTCATCGAAAATGAGAGCAAAGAATGAAACAAACGAAAGGACTTTGAACTCATGGCGTCCTGATAGTCGCCAAAGTAGGGCAGGGCATGACGGATAAAAGCGTCCAACTGTTTCAGCGCCTCGGTGCGATTGACGGGCCACCGAAACGCTTGTGCCTGTGGCTCGCCAAAACTTTGAATACCAGCGGCCTGGATAGTCGCCCAAAGTGTGCTGTGGTCATGCAGGGAGCGGCTGTCAGCCGGCTCGGGCGGATCTCCCCGCCAGGGTTTGCGGTTGTCATGGTCAAAGTTCCACTGCCCGCCTACAGGCTGCTTGTTGCCTGTTTCAGGGTCGAGCAACACCTTGTGCTTCAGGCGCATCTGCCGGTAGAAAAACTCCATCAGCCACTGCTTACGAGACCTGAAAATGGAACTGGCCTCATCCCGTGTGGTGAAAAAATGCTCACTGTCAACCATCTGGTGAGGTATGGCAAGTTGTTGTGTGTATCTGGCCAGTTGTTGGTCCAGACGCCATTCGTCGGGGGCCTGGTACCCCAGAGCGCCGGCTCGGTGCTGCCGGATCAGCGCATCGAGATTGCTTTCCAGATGTTGCCGGTTACTGGCATCGTCTATGGCCATGTAGTGCACGTTGTGGCCAGCTTCTTGTAACTGGCGCGCAAGTTCACGCATTCCGGCAAAGATGGCCAGAATTTTTTGCGCATGGTGCATCACATAGTCAGTCTCTTGCCGTATTTCCATCAGCACATACACCACGTCATCGCGGCACTCACTAAACCAGCTGTGCAGCGGATTGAGTTGATCACCCAGGATCAGGCGCAGGACCTTATTTTTTCCAGCGCTGCTCATATTGCGCTATGCCGTGCGTTGCGGCAACGGTCCGAGCAGTATTTCACTTGATCCCAGACTTTTTCCCACTTTTTTCGCCAAATGAAGGGCAGGCGGCAGTGCTGGCAAACCTTGGTTGGAAGATCGGATTTTTTGCGCATTTTCATTTAGAAATCCAGTGGTAATTGGGCATTTGAGTCTTTCCTCGTGTTGGGTTGACGAGGCTGTTTGCTGTTGATCTTGCGTGAGCCATGCTTTTTCACAATAGCCGCCTTGGCGGCTTTCACGCTGGGCTGAGCCCGGCGATCATGCAGCCGGGCTTTAGCCTCACGGGTTGCACGATCGAGGTCCACCAGCGGCATAGGGATGTCGGCATTCGGGTCTGTGCCAACGCGGACCCCATATCGCGCCTGTAAGTCAGGTGGCATGCGCCAGGGTTCGAACAGCCAACTTTCAGGCACGCGCCGTAGGGCGGGAAGCCATCGGCGTACAAAGTGCCCATGCGGATCGTGGTCACGGGCCTGCTTGATCGGGTTGTAAACCCGGGTGGTATTGATGCCGGTTGTACCCGACTGCATTTGCATTTGGCTCCAGTGAATTCCCGGCTCGTAGTCCAGAAATTGGCGTGCCAGCCAGTGCCCAACGGGTTGCCAGTGCAGCCACAAGGGGTAGGCGGCTACAGAGACCAGCATGGCGCGCATGCGAAAGTTGATCCAGCCGTTTTCGCGCAACATCATCACGCAGGCGTCAACCATTGGCCAGCCGGTGCGACCCTGGATCAGGGCCTCAAAGTGTTCATTGTTCCAGTCGGATTCACGCAAGCCGTCATAACCAGGGTGCAGGTTGCGCCATTCCAGCGCGGGCTCACTCTCCAACTTCTGGATAAAGTGACAGTGCCAATACAGGCGACTGATGAAGGCGGTCAAGCCCCTCTTGATGCGGCTGTCTTCAGGAGGTAGGGCGGCCAATTTCCACCGGGTGGCTTGTACTACTTCACGAAGGCTTAAATTGCCGTAAGCCAAGTAAGGTGAAATTCTTGAGCAGGCTGTGGGTGACAAGAGCGGCGATGAAATGCCGCCCCGGTACTGACGGCTGCGCTCCGTCAGAAAGCTGGTTAACACGTCCAAGCCTGCCCGCCTGCCACCGAGCTGTCGTTGTGAAGGCGCATTCATGGCGAGTCCCAAAGCGTGCGGGTGGGGCGCACCCAGCAAGGATGGAGCCAGCAGACTGCGGTCCAACTGGGCAAAGCTAAGCTCACCCTCAGCGGGTTCAGGCAGGCTTGGCGCACGGTTGTGGGCTTCCCAAGCTGCTTGCCAGATATCGCGATTTTTCAAGCCACGCATCACACCGAACTGGGCAAACTCCTGCCATTGCACTTTTTGCTGACGGCACCAGCGGGTCACGGCCTGATCGCGCAGGTAGGACGCAGCATTACCGGTTTCTTCGTGACTGAACAGTGCAAGGAAGGGGGAGGCTGCGTGCACGGCACTCAGGACCTGGGTGACTTCGCCCTGAAAGATGTGAAGCTGCCCACCAAGTTTTTTGAGATCTGTCTTTAACTCCCTGAGTCCTTCCAGAATGAACTGGTAATGTTGTAGGGCTGCATCGGGTTGTTGCCACATACCGGGTTCCACCACATAGAGGCACAGCACAGGGCCTTGTTTGGCCGCATGCCAAAGCGGTGCGTGGTCGTGCAGACGCAAGTCACGTTTGAACCAGACGATGCTGTAGTTCATGTGGAGGAAAAACCGTTGAGGAACATGTTGATGAAAATCAGATACATTCAATTTAGGAATTACGAGGATTCATGCCCATGAAACGTCAGCGCCTTCTATTTTTCATCTGTTTGCTTTGCAGCACATTGAACTTAACCCTTCATGCCCAAACCATGACTACGAACCAACTCAAAGCTGATGTCACAGCGCCAGCTAAGCCATCGACGGCAGTTTGCCAGTCTGTTTTGCAACACCAGTTTCCCCGTCTGCAAGATGACGCACCGCAAAATTTGTGTCAATACGCGGGCAAGGTGGTGCTGGTGGTCAACACGGCCAGTTACTGTGGCTTCACTAGTCAGTACGAAGGTCTAGAGGCACTGTATGCGAAATACCAGTCACAGGGCTTGGTGGTATTGGGATTTCCGTCCAATGACTTTGGCAAACAGGAGCCCGGCTCATCCAAGGAGATTGCCGACTTCTGCTTCAACACCTATGGTGTGAAATTTCCGATGTTTGCAAAGTCCGCTGTCTCAGGCAAGCAAGCCAATCCCCTGTTTATGAGCCTGATGAATACAACGGGTAAGTCACCGCAATGGAATTTTCACAAATACCTGATTGACCGCAGCGGCAAAGGAATTTCCAGTTTTGCCAGCAATGTGTCGCCTTCCACGCCGGCTCTGGTCAAGGCCATTGAAAAGGCGCTGGCAGAAAAAATCTGATCCGCTCAGCAGTTCATTCAAGTGATCA
>JBILKC010000224.1:0-4957 GCA_044376885.1 Hylemonella sp.
TTCGCTGCTCGAGATTTTGTTCAACCAGCTTTCTGCCAATTTGAAGTCCTTGCGTTGCTCGGCAATTTGCGACAAGGACAGGTAGGCCTGTATCAGGCCCCGGTTCTGTTGTGGATTACGGGCGCTGGAAGGTTGTGCAGCCATCACATCCAGGTACCTTAGCAGCGATTTTTCGGCAGCGCTGAGCTTGTTGTCTTGCAGTTCAAGCGTGCCTTGGATGAGCCAGGCATCTGCCAGATCAGGCTTATCGGTGGTAACCGATTGAATCTGAGAGGAGGCTTCAGCAAAACGTTGTGCATTGAGCAGCGCACGCGCATATTCCATGCGTACTTCGGCCTCTGGTTTTCCTTCCAGGTATTTGCGAACAATAACCTCAGCTGCGGGCAAAGTGGGGCCCATCAACGCCAAAGCCAGCAACGCAGGCCCTTCGGCAGTCGCATTCAATGCATGCCCACGGCGAGCGGCATCCAGCGCTCCAGCAGGGTCGCCGGCTTCAATGCGCATGCGTCCGATGGTGGTCCATGCCGCTACCCCGTTTTGCGGGCTGGTGAGGTGGTCAACCAGAGACTGCTCCACCACGCTGGCAGCCTGTTTCTTGTCTGTGCTTCGCACAAAGTAGCGCGGTATTGAAGAGATAACTTGAGCGCGATCCCCCGGTTCGGCCAGTGCGATCTCGCGCTTGATGGGGTCGGTGAGCTCGTTGGTTTTATTCAGACCAATCAGAATTTGAAGCTGGTACCGGTTGGCTTCCCGGGAATTGGGCATGGCCGTGCGCCAGGCACGGGCAGCGCCAAGTGCAGATTCTCCCGAGCGTGCCTGCAGGGCAATCTCCACTGCGCGCTGGAACAGACGAGCGTCATTGGTCTTGCGCGCTGCGTCAAGCAGCAAAGAGTATCCAGCCGCCTGGTCACCTATTTGTGTGCTGAGCTCGCCCAACAAAAGCTGGTAGAGCAACTCGCCATCAAGCACAGAATTACCCTGAGCCTTGGCGACTGAAGGTGGGCTTGTTCCGGCAGCAGAGCTGCCCGGTATGGCGGGCGCAGGAAGCGCTTTGGGCGGAGTTGTAGGCGCAGGGCTTTGGGCGTAAACGTTCAGGGAAACCATCAACGCGAGCGCCGTGCAGCGATTAAATATCATCATCAGATCATAATAATCCATGCTTGCCCTTGCTGCTCGCGTAAAACCCCAAGACCAGACATGCCTGAATTACCCGAAGTCGAGGTTACCCGCCTCAGTTTTGCAGCAAAGATCGAGGATGCAAAAATTATCTCTGCCTCCCTGGGTAAGCCATTGCGTTGGCCTCTTGGCTGTGAAGTTGAGACTTTGGCGGGCAGGCACGTTAAAGCAGTCAGGAGACGCGGAAAATACCTCTTGCTTGATCTGGACCCCGGTTTGTTGTTGATTCACCTGGGCATGTCCGGAAGTTTGTCATTCTCAATCGACGTGGCCCCGCCCGGAACCCACGATCATTTTGATCTGGTAACCAGCAAAGGGGTATTGCGGCTTCATGACCCGCGCCGCTTTGGGGCCGTGGTGTTCTCGCCGGACGAAGCTTCTGCGCCAGCGCAAAAGCTCATCGGGAAGATGGGCGTCGAGCCCTTGTCAGACGACTTCAGTGCCGTTGCTTTTCATGCTGCCTTGAAACAGCGTCAATCGGCGATCAAACAGGTTTTGCTAGCGGGTGACGCGGTGGTGGGGGTTGGCAATATTTATGCATCCGAAGCCCTTTTTCTGGCCCGGATCCGTCCCACTTGTCGTGCCAGCCGAATCAGCCTGGTGCGAGCCTCGCGGCTGCATGCTGCCATTCGCAATGTGCTGGCTCGCGCTGTCGCAACAGGGGGCAGCACGCTGCGGGACTTCAAGAATGCGGATGGAAAAAACGGGTATTTCCAAATAGAGGCGATGGTCTATGCCAGGCAGGGCTTGCCGTGCAACATTTGCACCACGCCCATTCGATTGCTAAGGCAAGGTCAGCGATCAACGTTTTTTTGCCCCAGTTGCCAGAAAAACTGAAAGCCTGTAAAGCTATGGTGACTTTGACACTCAAGCAGAACGTAGACCCGTATGACATTTGATTACGCAGGTACTGTGGTGGCCTGGCAAAAAATACACGGCCGTCACGAATTGCCCTGGCAAAACACGCGTGACCCCTATCGGGTCTGGTTGTCTGAGATCATGTTGCAACAAACTCAGGTCACAACTGTTCTTGATTATTTCAAGCGGTTTTTGCAACGCTTTCCGGATGTGCGCTCCCTGGCTCAAGCCAAGCTCGATGACGTGCTGGCGCTATGGAGCGGGCTAGGCTATTACAGCCGAGCGAGGAATTTGCACGCCTGTGCTGGTCAGGTGCTGAGCCTGTATGGCGGTCAATTTCCTCGAACGGTAAAACAGTTGCAAAGCCTGCCCGGCATCGGGCGCTCGACTGCAGGGGCAATTGCATCGCTGTGCTTTGGCGAACGCGTCGCGATTCTTGATGGCAACGTCAAGCGGGTGCTTACCCGCGTGCTGGGTTTTGAGCTGGATCTGGCGCGCACGGTTCACGAAAAAGCGTTGTGGGATCAGGCCGAAGAACTGTTGCCCCGCACGGATTTGCATCGAACCATGCCTGCTTATACCCAAGGCATGATGGATCTTGGCGCAACCGTGTGTTTATCCAGAAAGCCGTTGTGTCAGGAGTGCCCCCTGTCCGCTAATTGCAAGGCATTGGCACAGGACGCCGTGCTCAAGTATCCGGTTAAAACCCGGAGCCTGAAACGTTCCGCCCAATCGTTGTGGCTGCTTTTTGCAAAGACACCCGATCACGCGGTTTGGTTGAATCAGCGTCCTACCCCCGGCGTATGGGCAGGACTGTATTGCTTTGAAATTTTTGAGCAGCGGGGTGCGCTTGAAGCCAGTTTGCCAGCACGCTACCGGTCATGTTTGCAGGATCAGCCACCAGTCAAGCATGTGCTCACACACAAAGATCTATATCTGCATGTTGTCAAAGTCGAGTTACCCGCTGGTTCCATGAAGGAACGTGCAGGGGGCTGGTTCAGGCAGGAGGGGTGGTCCGAGCTCGGCCTTCCGGCACCCATCAGGAAAATACTAGGCGCTGCCTAGTTCCCGATGACGGCGCAGGGTGGACCAGCGCTGGGCAAAAATAGTGGCTAGTCGCTCAACCAGGTAGACCGAGCGGTGCTGTCCGCCTGTGCAGCCGATCGCCACGGTCACGTAGCTGCGATGTTGGCGTGAAAGTGTTTCCAGCCAATGATTGAGAAAATCTTCAATGTGTGTGGCCATCAGAGTGACTTCAGGCTGGGCCTGCAGAAATTGGGCGACTGGCAGATCTCGACCGCTCAAGGCACGAAGCTCGGGCTCATAGTGTGGGTTGCTGAGCATGCGGACATCAAAAACAAAATCTGCATCCACAGGGATGCCCCGCTTGAATGCGAATGACTCAAACACCAAGGTGAGTCTGCTGGCAGGCAGCGAGATCAGTGACTTGACGTAATCCTGCAGCTGCGAGGCCCTGATGATGCTGGTGTCGATCACATGCGCCTGATCACGCAGATCAGCCAGCAGTTCGCGCTCCAGTTCAATTGCGTCGACCAGGGCGGGGCGGATATTTTTGGTTAGTACATCAGATTCAAACTGAGACAAAGGATGCTTGCGCCGACTCTCAGAGTAGCGGTGCACAAGTGTCTCGGTGGTGGCATCCAGAAACAGGGATTTCACATCAACGTTTTGAGCGCGAAGCTGAAGAAGCAAGTCCGGCACCTGCGGCAGGGAGGTGGCACTGCGAACATCCATGGCAATGGCTACCCGGCTGGCCAGGTGTTCGCGTTCCAGCTGGACAAAGGGCAGAAGCAACTCCGGCGGCAGATTGTCTACACAGTAAAACCCGGCGTCTTCCAGCGCATGGAGTGCCACCGACTTCCCCGACCCTGACATGCCTGTGATCAATACGATTTGTAGGGTCATGTCAGTCCTCGTTCTGCAACATTTCTTTGGCATGGGCCAATGTGGTGCCCGACAAGTGCCCGCCACCGAGCATACGGGCGACCTCATTTGCACGGGTCTCTCCTGAAACTGCGTGAACCTGACTCAACGTGGTGCTGCCAAGTAGCTCCTTGATGACCACCAAATGGTGATCTGCACATGCTGCAACCTGGGGCAGGTGTGTGACAGCCAAAACCTGACGGTCTTGACCGAGTTGCCTCATGAGGCGGCCAACGGTCTGGGCCACTGCGCCGCCGACCCCAGAGTCCACCTCGTCGAAAATCAGGGTCTGGGCCTGGCCAAGTCGGCTGGTGGTTACCGCAATGGCCAGTGCAATGCGCGATAACTCACCCCCCGAGGCCACCTTGCCCACAGGGCGAGGCGTGCTGCCGGTGTGTCCGGCAACCAGAAAAGCAACGTCGTCGAGTCCACTTTGCATGGGCTGAGTCGCAGCCTGCAAAGACACTTCAAACTTCCCACCCTGCATCCCCAAACCCTGCATGGCAAGGGTGATGGCTTGGGAGAGCTTTGGCGCTGCGCGGGCCCGGGCCTGGGCAATGTCTTTGGCCAGACGCATATAGGCATCCCGGGTTTTGACCTCCCGGGTCTGCAACGTGCTCAGGTCGGCAGCAGCCTCCAGCCGCGCAAGTTCTTGCTGCCAGGACGCTAACTGAGCTGCAAGCTCCTCGGGCGGGCAGCGGTAGCGTCGCGACAACGAGATCCAGAGTGTCATCCGGGTGTCCAGTGAAGCCAGCCGGTCAGGTTCGAGTTCGGTATTGCGCAAGTAGGCTCGCAGGCTATGTGACGCATCCTCAATCTGTGCCAGACTTGAGGTCAAAACCTCATTTAGCCCTTTAAAATCGGGTTCTATATGCTCTTGAATTTGTAGCAATTGAATGGCTGTACTGAGGGTGTGCGTGGTATTGGACTCTGCACTGTCGAGCAACTCCAGGGCCCCCTGAGCCGCATCGAGCAGGGC
>JBILKC010000225.1:0-4943 GCA_044376885.1 Hylemonella sp.
TGGCGTTACCAGGCTGTGCGTCCTTCTCTTTCTCCTTGATGCGCTCAGCGATTAGGGCTGCCAACGGGTCAACAGCCTGTACAGGGTAGAGATCAAGTACCAATCGGTGTTGGTAAGCGGCGACCGGTGAGAGCGAAAAAACCTGCGGCGTGATGGCTTGCTTGAGGTCGATGACGAGTCGAACGACAGTGGGGGAGTTTTGACCGACCCGAATGCCGGCGATGTTCGGGTCATCTGCATTGACCTTGGCAACCAGTTCGCGCAGGGCAGGGTTGAGTTCAATACCCTCTATGTCCACGGCCAGTCTAGGCGGACTTGGCACAAAAAGCTGTTTTGTTCTTAGGGTGCTGTCCGACTCGATCGTGACACGCGAGTAGTCAGGGGCTGGCCAGATCCTGACTGCCAGGATAGATGCTCCTCTGGCCAGATGGGACGCACCAAGTAGCAGAACCAGTGTTCCAGACTGCAGCCACGATCGTCGATTCAATCTGCTACCTCTTGCAATAACATTTGTCCAATTTGAGTTTGAGCTGTCAATCGAGCCCAGCGTGACTCGTCAGGCTGGACATTTAGATGTATCAAAAGATCAGCCTTTGGCATGAGTGATGCTGCTTTTTCAGGCCACTCTACCAGTTTCAGTCCTTTGCTGGCAAAGATGTCGCGAAAGCCAGCGTCTTCATATTCATACGGGTCGTTGAACCGATAAAAATCAAAGTGCCAAATGAAAAAGCCCGGTAGAGACGACTCATACGATTCAACAACGGCATAAGTCGGGCTCTTGATGGGCCCTGATACGCCCAGGGCCCGCAACAAGTATCTGGCCAACGTGGTTTTACCGGCGCCAAGGTCGCCGTGTAATTCAATCAAGGCATGCTGCAATGCGTGGCTGGACGCAAGCTTGTTGGCGAGCTCATGCGTTGCCTCTTCATCAGGCAATCCAATGGTTTTTACAATAGGCGGGTGACGCTCAACAAGACTCAACTTATCTCCTCGATTCAAACGTGGGCACTTGACAGTGGATTCTCCCGAATTGGCGTGTCAGACGTTGACTTATCCAGCGCTGAACCCGGTTTTTTAGCCTGGTTGGACAAGGGCTTTCATGGTGACATGCACTATATGCAAAAACATGGTCTCAAGCGCGTCAGGCCTGCTGAGCTGGTGCCGGGAACGATTCGAGTCATCACAGTCAGTATGAATTATCTGCCAGCAAATACCCCGGCCACCTGGCAACGCACGGAGTTCAGCCGGCTCAACAGGCCTGATGAAGCGATTGTGTCGATGTATGCGCGGGGAAGGGATTATCACAAGGTGATGCGAGGACGGTTACAGCAGTTAAGTGCGCGAATAGCCCAGGAGATTGGACCCTTTGGTCATCGTGTGTTTGTGGATTCAGCGCCAGTGATGGAGACAGAATTGGCGGCTAAAAGTGGCCAGGGCTGGCGCGGCAAGCACACGCTGATTTTGAATCGTGAAGCCGGCTCCATGTTTTTTTTGGGTGAAATTTATATCGACTTCGATTTGCCTTTAACTCCCCCCGCCAAGGCCCATTGCGGAACTTGCACGGCCTGCATGGATGTTTGTCCAACGCAGGCTATTGTTGCTCCCTACCGGCTGGACGCCCGTCGTTGTATTTCCTACCTGACGATCGAGCATGCAGGCTCAATCCCGATAGAGTTGCGTCCCCTGATGGGCAACAGGATTTACGGTTGTGATGACTGTCAGCTGATTTGTCCATGGAACAAGTTTGCCAAGGTCAGTACCTTGCCGGACTTTGATGTTCGCAAGGGTCTGACAGGCTCTACACTCTGCAAGCTTTTTCTATGGACAGAGGATGAATTTTCTGACAACACGCATGGTAGTCCAATCCATCGAATTGGGCACATAAGATGGCTTAGAAACCTGGCTGTGGCGATGGGAAACGTCTTGCGCCATCATGCAGATCCTGCCATAGTAATGGCGGTCAAGACGCGTTTAGAGCACAGTCACGAGTTGGTTCGCGAGCATGTGCAGTGGGCACTTGAGCAGGACAAATACAGAGTAAACAATAATTAATGGAGATTGACCATGTCAATGCAATATACCTATGTACCAAGTCATCTGCCAGATAACAAGATGCGCTTGTATCCAACCAAGGTAATCAATATCCTCGGTGGGCCGGGTTGTGACAAGTCGCTATTCACATCGGCAATTATTCTCTACCTTAATCTGCACAAAAAAACGGTTGAGCAGATTCCGGATTTTGCCAAATCACTTGTGTGGAGATCTGATTTCGAAGCATTGAAAAATCAGTACCATATCGCCCAGCAACAGTTTTCCATGCTGGAATTGCTTGACGGTCAGGTGCAATACCTCGTGACCGAATGTTCCTTGCCACAAATCCTCTATTACAACGAGCATCACCCGGAGAATATTTGCGATGTTGCCAAAACCCGCAAGCAAATTCTTGCTTGGTACAAGCAACACAACAACATCAACATCATGGTTGAGCGCGGCGATAAAAAATACATCCATGCAGGTCGATTTCAGGATGAAGACCAGGCGCGTGAAGTAGACCGTGGTATGCGGGCCTTGTTGCTACGAGAGGGAATCGCCTTTGCCGACATCAAGCCTGATGTGCAAGCCATTCATAACTTTGCCGCGACTCTTCTCTAAACGAACTTGGTGAGTACCACAAGCGCAAAGGGTAAGCTCGCCATGCCCAGGACGGTCGACAGAGTTACCAGGGCCGCAACATACGTTCCTTCATAACCCATGCGAGTGGCCAGGACATAACTGCTTGAAGAAGTGGGCAAGGCCGAAAAGGCCAGAAGCATGCTCGATTGGAGGGTTGTGAGCTCGAACAGCAGACACAAACCTAGCGCAATCAAAGGGAGGATGGCGTGTCGAATTGACAGAATACAAAACGTCAGTGTTTTTGCCTGCCGCAGGCCTGAAAGCTGTAAGCCGGCTCCCGCTGCCATTAACCCCAAGGCCAGAGAAGATGCGCCTATGCGCGACAGTGTAGGATCGATCCAGACAGGAATTTTGAGTCCCAGCAGGTTAAATGCCAGGCCGCACAGGGTCGCAATGATGAGGGGGTTCCTGATCAGTTCTCTTGAGAAACTGCCCTGTGAGCGTCTGGCCATGGGCCAAACAGCACCGACATTAAAGAGTGGTACGCAAAAACCTATCAGTACAGCAAACAGCAGCAAGCCTGGCGGACCCCCCAAGCGGTCCGCCAAAGCCAAGCCTATGAAGGAATTAAAACGAAAACTAACCTGAGCGCTTGCTGCATGTTGGCGTTCATCTATATGGCGATTGATCCATGGCAGCCAGGCTATGGAATAGGCCAAGGCGATTCCGATGATTCCCAAGCACAAACCAGCTGCTATTAAACTAGATGCCGAGCCGAGATCAAGGGGGCTTCGAGCGATCGAGTAAAACAACATCACAGGAAACAGGAAGAAGTAGACCAGCGATTCGACTTTGTCCCATACCGACCGGTCAAGCGCCGTATATCTGCAGACCAAGTAACCACACAGAATCAGGGAAAAATCAGGAAATAAAAGCTGGGCAAAATTCACGGTACGAGAATAACAGCCAAATTTGTCCGCCAAAATAGTCCAGACTGCGTTAAATCAACATGAGACAAGCAGCTTTTTTATTGATACTGAGCATGTTGGGTGCTGTGTCTTCCTTGCCCGGACAAGCCGCTGTGCTGGAGGGGGTTCAATACGATGATTCTGTAAACGTCGGAAACCGTGAGCTCAAACTCAACGGCTTGGGGCTCAGAGCAGTCCTCTTTTTCAAAGTTTATGTGGCAGGCCTGTATCTTTCTGATCAGACCGATGCGCCGGAGCAGATTTTAAAAAACGTTGGCCCCAAGCGATTGCATTTGCGTATATTGCGTGAAATCAGTGCAGCGGACATCAACAAAGCCCTGATTGATGGCATCAAAGAGCGCTCATCACCCGCTGAATGGGCGACCTTGCAAGAGCGAGCTAGCCAGTTTTCGAGAACGATTGATACCATTGGGTCCTCCAGACAGGGAGATTCCATTATTCTGGATTACCTGCCATCCAAGGGTACGACTTTGATGGTCAACAATGCGAGTCAGGGATACCCCATACAAGGGCTTGATTTTTACAATGCCATACTCTCTATATTCATAGGTGGCAGGCCCGTTGACACCCGTCTGAAACAGGGCCTACTGGGCCAGGGCAACTAGCGATTTTCTTTTTCACGATAACCGGAGACATCTTCTTATGCAACGTCGATCCTTACTCGCGCTGACGCTGTTTGCGACAGCGACTACGGCAATGGCCCAAGGTTACCCCAATAAAGTCATCAAACTCCAAGTCCCTTTTGCCCCCGGTGGAACGACAGACATCATTGCCAGAGTCATTGCCGAACCGCTCGGTAAAGCCTTGGGGCAGACCGTAGTCATTGAAAACAAGGCCGGCGGAGGTGGCGTGATCGGTGCCAATGAAACTGCCAAAGCCAACCCGGACGGCTACTCTCTCGGCATGGCAACAGTTTCAACGACGGCAGCTAACCCGGCGATAAATCCGAAAATTCCTTATAACGTCCTGACTGATTTCACGCCGATTATCAACATTGCAGCTACACCCAACATCATTGCAGTGCATCCCAGTATGGTCGGTCGGGATTACAAGACATTTCTCGCAGATGTAAAAAAATCACCTGGTAAATACTCTTACTCCTCATCCGGTACGGGTGGTATTGGGCATCTTCAAATGGAGCTTTTCAAAAGTCTGAGCGGTACCTTCATTACCCATATTCCTTATCGCGGTGCCGGCCCTGCGCTCAATGATACGGTTGCAGGTCAAGTCAATATGATCATTGATAACTTGCCTTCTGCATTGCCTTTTATTCAGACCAACCGCCTGGTTCCGATCGTGGTGGCTGCACCCCAAAGACTGGCTCAGCTGCCCAATGTTCCA
>JBILKC010000026.1:0-15884 GCA_044376885.1 Hylemonella sp.
AGCCGGTACGCCGTGGTGTACCCATGTACAGCAGCGCATTGTCTGATTTGGTGCGCCAGCCCAGGGCAGCTACCGTGATGGGACTGCTGGAAGAGGCCCGCTTGGGTCGTATGCGCGGCTTCAAAGTGGCGCAGAAAAACGGCTCCATGAAAACCGCAGCGGGTCGGGTCAAGGACTGGTTTGTGGGGAACTTTTGATGAACCACAAGTTATGGCTCGCTCGTGGAAGCCCGCACACGCGGTGGTGGTGGCCCAGCAAGTCACCCCCGTTATGAAGCGTTCAGATTAAATTTGGACGCAAAAAAAGTCAGACAACATATCAACAGGCAATTGCAACCAGGAGAATACAAATGAGCATCGAAATGATTGAAGACGAAGGTTTTCACCAAGGCACCCAGATCAAGGTTATCGGTGTGGGAGGTGGCGGTGGCAACGCGGTGGAACACATGATCATGTGTGATGTTCAGGGTGTGGAATTTGTCTGCGCCAATACCGATGCCCAGGCACTGGCACGCAGCCCTGCACACAAGACCATTCAGTTGGGGAAAAGTGGCCTGGGCGCAGGCAGCAAGCCCGACAAAGGGCGTGAAGCCGCCGAGGTGGCGATCAACGATATTCGTGCAGCCATTGATGGCGCTCATATGCTCTTTATCACTGCGGGCATGGGCGGCGGAACCGGTACCGGTGCGGCTCCGGTGATTGCCCGGGTCGCCAGGGAAATGGGTATTTTGACGGTGGGTGTGGTCACCAAGCCCTTCGAGTTTGAAGGCGGACGCCGGATGACCAATGCCGAGGCTGGCCTGGCTGAACTGGAGGCCAATGTGGACTCGCTGATCGTGGTGCTCAATGAGAAGCTGATGGAGTTGCCCGGCAGCGAGGACATGACCCAGGACCAGGCCTTTGCCCACGCCAATGACGTGCTCAAAAACGCGGTCGGCGGCATTGCCGAGATCATTAACGTGCCAGGCCATGTGAATGTGGACTTTGAGGACGTGCGCACCGTCATGGGCGAGCCCGGCAAGGCCATGATGGGCACTGCTGTTTCCAACGGGCCGGACCGCGCCCGCATTGCTGCCGAGCAGGCTGTCGCCTGCCCGCTGCTAGAAGGCATCGACCTGTCTGGTGCCAAAGGTGTTCTGGTGCTGATCACCGCAGCCAAAGGATCTCTCAAATTGACCGAATCCAAGCTCGCGATGAACACTATCCGTGCTTTTGCTTCGCCGGACGCCCATGTGATTTACGGCACCGCCTATGACGACGAGCTTGGCGATCAAATCCGCGTGACGGTGGTGGCGACCGGCTTGAGCCGTCAGGGGCAAAACCGCGCCAAGCCACCCATGCAGTTGCTGCGTACAGGGACTGACAATCTGTCTTTTCAGTCGCCAACCCTGAACACAGCGGTCAGCAATACGGGCAATGCCGCACAGCCTTCAACCGGGCTGGGGCAACATGATTACGGGAGTGTGGGTGTACCGGCCGTTTGGCGTGGCCGTACCTCGGCTGCTGCCAAGGTTGATGCACTGGCATCCGGGGGCATGGATGATTATGAAATCCCGGCTTTTCTGCGCAAACAGGCGGATTGAGGCGGCGCTTTTACAATCCGGGTGTGCTGCAACAAAGAACCCTTAAATCCCTGACCCGTGCCGTTGGTGTAGGCCTGCACAGCGGGCAGCGGGTGGAGATGACCCTACGCCCGGCACAGCCCGATACCGGGATCGTGTTCCGGCGCGTCGATCTTGCGCAGCCGGTGGACATTCCGGTGTCCGCAACGGCCGTCACCGACACCCGGTTGGCCTCCACGCTGTCCAACGCAGGGGCCAAGGTGCACACGGTCGAGCATTTGATGTCGGCCTGTGCTGGCCTGGGCATTGACAATCTGTATGTCGACATCACTGCCGAAGAGGTACCCATTCTGGATGGCTCAGCGGCTTCCTTTGTTTTTCTGTTGCAAAGCGCTGGCATCGCGTTGCAGGCAGCACCTCGGCGCTTTATTCGCCTGCTCAAGCCTGTTGAAGTGCGCGAGGGTCAGGGTGCTCAGGAAAAATGGGTGCGGCTGGATCCCTATCATGGCTACCGCCTGAGTTTCGAGATCGACTTTTCACATCCGGCGGTCGACTCAACCGGACAGCGCGTGGACTTTGACATGGGTACCGGTTCCTATTCCCGTGACATTGCCCGCGCGCGCACGTTTGGCTTTACCAAAGATGTGGAGATGATGCGGGCCAATGGCTTGGCGCTGGGTGGCGGATTGGACAACGCCATTGTGATGGATGATTACAAAATCCTCAATGCAGGCGGCTTGCGCTACGACGACGAATTCGTCAAGCACAAAATCCTCGACGCCATGGGCGATCTGTATATCCTGGGCAAGCCCTTGCTGGCGAGTTACAGTGCTTTCCGCTCGGGTCATGCGCTCAATAACAAGCTCTTGCGTGAGTTGCTGCGGCGCAGTGATGCCTGGGATGTGGTGACATTTGAGGACGAGCAACTCGCGCCGCAAGGTTTTGCGCAGCTGGCGCGCGCCTGGTAAATCAGTACCACCTGTTTACCAACACAGAACTCAACCCGACTCAAAGGCCCCTTGTGCTGTTATTCCGCTGGCTGATCATGATGCTGTTGCTTGGCGCAGTGGTGTCGTTCGCGTTCTACGCTGCGACGGGGCAGGCGCGCTTTCGGCGTTACGGACTGCTGACCCTCAAATGGACGCTGATTGCGGCTGGCGGATTTTTTGCTGTGCTGATCCTGGAGCGGATCGCCTGAAGTTTGCGGCAGTCAGGTCAGGGAGTCGGGGCGTCAATCAGAATGGCGCGAAAGTCATTCACATTGGTCATGGTCGGGCCCGTGATTACAGAGTCTGACAAAGACTCAAAAAAACCATGGCCATCGTTGTTGGCCAGACTGTCTGCCGGACGCAGGCCAAGGTCCCAGGCGCGTGCCAAGGTGTCGGGCGCAATCATGGCCCCGGCGGCTTCTTCCTGGCCGTCTACGCCGTCGGTATCACCGGCAAGCGCATGAATGCGGGGATGTCCGCCAACAGCCAGCGCCAAGGCAAGCAGGCATTCAACATTGCGCCCACCCCGGCCATTGCCGCGCACGGTGACCGTGGTTTCCCCGCCTGAGAGCAAGACGCAGGGTGCGGCCACCGGTTGGCCACGCTGGGCCACCTGCAATGCCATACCGCCCAGCACTTTGCCTACATCGCGGGCCTCTCCTTCAAGCGCATCACCCAGAATGTAGGGCGCATATCCGGCTTGCCGCGCCACAGCAGCAGCAGCTTCCAGCGCCATCTGGGGGGTAGCAATCATTCGGAACTCAGAGCGGGCCAGAGCAGGGTGGCCGGGTTTGATGGATTCGCCGCGTCCGCTTTCAAGCACATCCCGAACAAGATCCGGTATCTCAATGCCATAGCGTCGCAGGATGGCCAGCGCATCTGCGCACGTGGTGGGATCAGGCACTGTGGGCCCAGAGGCAATATTGATGGGGTCGTCGCCAGGCACATCAGAAATCAACAAGGTCAGCACCCGCGCAGGGTAACAGGCCGCTGCCAGTCGGCCGCCTTTGATGCTAGAGAGGTGGCGACGCACGCAGTTCATCTCGCTGATGGTGGCTCCCGACTTCAAAAGTGCCCGGTTCAAATCCTGTTTGTGTTCCAGCGTCAGACCGTCAGCAGGTAAAGGCAGCAGCGAGGAGCCGCCCCCCGAGATCAGGCACAGCACCAGATCA
Organism: Hylemonella sp.; assembly: GCA_044376885.1. GTDB lineage: Bacteria > Pseudomonadota > Gammaproteobacteria > Burkholderiales > Burkholderiaceae_C > JBEIGE01. The sequence goes on from JBILKC010000026.1 coordinate 3,723, forward strand.
TTGGCGGTCAGGCCCTTGACAAACGCAAGCATGCGCTGGGCGGCCTGCAGGCCGGCCATGTCCGGCACCGGATGAGAGGCTTCCACAATATCAATGCGTGAACATGGCACCGCATAGCCATACCGTGTCACCACCAGGCCGGTTAAAGGTCCTGTCCAATGGTCTTCTAACACTTTGGCCATGGCCGCAGAGGCTTTGCCGGCTCCAATAACGACCAAGCGTCCCGCACCCAATTCTTCTGGTTTGGGCAAGTACGGTGGTAAAGCCAGCGCGGGTTGTGCACTGGCAATGGCTGCATCAAACATGCGCCGTAACAAGGCCTGTTGCGGCGTTTGGGCTTCGGGCTGCTTCATCGCCTGAACTTGATCAACGATTCAGCAAGATATCAATCCGCTTGTTGGCCGATTTCAAAGTTGGCCAGCTTTTCCAGAGCACGTACCATGGCCGAATGATCCCAGGCCTTGCCGCCGTGGGCCACGCATGAATTGAACAACTCTTGCGCCATCGCCGTGTTGGGCAGTGAGACGCCCAGTGCACGTGCGCTGCTCAAGGCCAGGTTCAGGTCTTTCTGGTGCAGTTCAATCCTGAAGCCCGGGTTAAAGGTGCGGTTGATCATGCGTTCGCCATGCACCTCCAGAATTTTGGATGATGCAAATCCGCCCATCAGCGCCTGACGAACTTTGGCTGGATCAGCGCCGGCGCGTGCGGCAAACAGCAGGGCTTCAGATACAGCTTCAATATTCAGGGCCACGATGATCTGGTTGGCCACTTTGGCCGTCTGGCCGTCGCCATTGCCACCGACCAGGGTAATGTTCTTGCCCATCAACTCAAACAGCGGTTTGACGGTGGCAAAAGTGGCCTCAGTGCCGCCGACCATGATGGAGAGCGTGGCGTTTTTGGCACCCACCTCACCGCCGGAGACCGGCGCATCCAGATATTCGCAGCCCAGGGCATTGATTTTTTGGGCAAAGGTTTTGGTGGCGATCGGCGAGATGGAACTCATGTCGACCACAATTTTTCCTTGGGACAGCCCGGCGGCAACGCCGTCCTGGGAGAATAAAACGGCTTCAACATCTGGGGTGTCGGGCACCATCAGAAAAACGATATCGGCGTGTTCAGCCACGTTCTTGGCACTGGTGCACTGGGTGGCCTTGCTGTTAGCAATCAAGTCGGGCATCTTGCCCCGTTTGAAAACAAACAGCTGGTGGCCGGCATTCGACAGGTGGTTGGCCATGGGGGCACCCATGATGCCCAAGCCGATGAAGCCGATTTTGAGAGTTTGCGCGGTCATAAAGATATCCAGGATTGTTGGTTTTGTATTGAAATGTGTGGTTACTTGAACCTGCGAGTCAGTGGCTCATGGCCTTGAGCCAGCCCAGGCCGGCTTGAGTGGTGGTGGCGGGCTTGTACTCGCAACCGATCCAGCCGGTATAGCCAATCATGTCAAGGTACTTGAATAAAAACGGGTAGTTCATCTCGCCGGTACCCGGTTCATTGCGCCCAGGGTTATCAGCCAGTTGAATATGAGCAATGTGCGCAAGGTATTTCTTGGCATTGGCCGCCAACTCACCCTCCACACGCTGGGCGTGGTAAAGGTCGTACTGAATGAACAGGTTGTCGCTGCCAACTTCGTCAATGATGGCTTTGGCTTGGTCCATGCGGTTCAGGAAGAAGCCTGGAATGTCAAAGGTATTGATGGGCTCCATCAGTAATTTGATATTGGCAGCCTTGAGCTTTGGTGCTGCGAATTGAAGGTTGGCAACCAGAGTCGCATGTGCCTGTGCGGGAGTCACACCATCCGGCAATTTGCCAGCCAGGCAGTTGAGCTGCGGGCAGGCCAGGGCAGTCGCGTAATCGATCGCAGTGTCCAGCCCGGAGCGAAACTCGTGGACCCGGTCTGGGTGACATGCAATGCCGCGTTCGCCCGCATCCCAGTTTCCTGCGGGAAGGTTGTGCAAAACCTGTTTGAGGCCATTGCTGTGCAAGGCCTCCACCAGGGTTTTCTTCTCGAAGGTATAGGGAAACAAAAACTCCACCGCCTCAAAGCCGGCTTGGGCAGCCAGCTCAAAACGGTCGAGAAAAGGAACCTCCGTGAACAGCATGGTGAGGTTGGCGGCGAAACGGGGCATTAAAAGTCTCCTGGTTGTTATGAATATGATTTCAGGGTGCGCGCTTATTCAAGAAGACCGGCCATCTCCAGACCCTGACGGCCCTCGGGATGGCGGCAGTCGATATCCTCGAACTCGTTGACCTTGTCAATCTCGGTGCCCATCGCGATGTTGGTGACTTTCTCCAGGATCACCTCCAGCACCACCGGAACGCTGTATTTTCGGGCCATGGCCTGAGCTTCAACCAGCGCCTCGTTGATTTTTTCAGGATCGGTCACACGCAGGGATTTGCAGCCAAGTCCCTGCACCACGGCCTGGTGGTCTACACCGTAACTCTTCAGTGTGGGGTCGTCCACGTTTTGGTTGTCAAACGCGAGCTGCACGCAGTAGTCCATTTCAAAACCACGCTGAGACTGGCGGATCAGCCCGAGGTAGCTGTTGTTGACCAGCACTTGCACATAAGGCAGGCGGAACTGGGCGCCTACGGCCAGCTCTTCAATCATGAACTGGAAGTCGTAGTCGCCGGAGAGACCCACCACGGTGCGCGTGGGGTCTGCAGCAACTACGCCCAGCGCGGCAGGTACCGTCCAGCCCAGAGGGCCTGCCTGACCGCAGTTGATCCACTGACGCGGACCAAACACGTTGAGGAACTGCGCCCCGGCAATTTGCGACAGGCCAATGGTGGTGACGTAAATGGTGTCGCGCGGCAGCACCTTGTTCATTTCTTCGTACACGCGCATCGGCTTGATGGGGGTCTCGGTGTAATGTGACTTGCGCAGCATGAGTTTTTTACGCTCAACGCAGCGACCCACCCAGTCTGAATAGTCTTTGAGTTTTTTGGCGGCTTTGCGCTCGCGTGCGACCTGGACAAACAGCTCCAGTGCGGCTTTGGCGTCACTCACAATCCCCAATTCAGGGGTGAACACCCGACCGATCTGGGTGGGTTCGATATCCACGTGAACGAAGGTCCGGCCCTTGCAATAGACCTCGGTGGAGCCGGTGTGGCGGTTGGCCCAGCGGTTGCCTATACCCAGCACAAAATCGCTGGCCAGCAGGGTTGCGTTGCCATAGCGGTGGCTGGTTTGCAGGCCCACCATACCGGCCATCAGGCGGTGATCATCAGGAATGGTGCCCCAACCCATCAGGGTAGGAATGACCGGAACACCGGTGAGTTCGGCAAACTCCACCAACAAGTCGCTGGCATCTGCATTGATGATGCCGCCACCGGCCACAATCAACGGCTTGCTAGACGCGGCAAGCATATCCAGCGCTTTTTCGACCTGGGCGCGGGACGCTGCCGGCTTGTAGACCGGCAGGGGTTCGTAGGTGTCAATGTCGAATTCGATTTCCGCCATCTGCACATCAAAGGGCAGGTCGATCAGTACCGGGCCGGGACGGCCCGAGCGCATCAAGTGAAAGGCCTGCTGAAAGGCGCGCGGCACCAGTCCGGGTTCGCGCACGGTGACGCTCCATTTGGTCACGGGCTTGGAGATGGACTCAATGTCCACGGCCTGAAAGTCCTCTTTATAGAGCCGTGCACGTGGCGCCTGGCCGGTAATGCACAAAATTGGGATGCTGTCGGCAATGGCCGAGTACAAGCCGGTGATCATGTCCGTGCCGGCAGGGCCGCTGGTGCCGATACACACCCCGATATTGCCGGGCTTGGCACGGGTATAGCCTTCCGCCATGTGCGAGGCCCCCTCCACATGGCGAGCCAGGATATGGGCAATCGACTGTCGCTCCCGCAGCGCCGAATAGAGCGGGTTGATTGCAGCGCCGGGAACGCCGAAGGCCTGTGATACGCCTTCTTTTTCCATCACCAGAACTGCTGCCATCACAGCTTTCATCTTTGCCATCGCGGTCTCCTTAAAGTTTGTTGGGTAAATCGAACTGACTGGAGAGTGTCGGGGGGGGCAGATGAATACGCAAGCCGCAATAGTGAATTTTATTTATTCCGCAGGTGAATTAGTCGGCTATGCGGGTCAATTGTCAAGCGGCATGGGATGGCTCAACCCATCTATGAGCGCTACCTTGGAGTCGGTGGGGATGAAGCTGGGCTCGATCAGCACATCTGCATCTCGCGCGAGTTGACCAAAGTCAGCCAGCGGTTTGGCTGCAAATGGGCCGGCAATGAGTTGGCCAAGTTCAAGAACTTTGAGTCCAGACAGAGCCGATGGCTGAAAAAGGGTGTTCATGCGAGAAGTTTGCCTATGCAAATACGGCCTGTCTATTGCTTTCTGAGCGGGTGTGACTTCGCATTTTGCGAAGGTGCGAACAAAATGCGAGTCAACAACACGACGGCAGGCGCTTCTGTAGAAAAACCGATGCCCAGTGCCAGGCCCAACGCGTCTTCCAACTCACGAATGCGTCGGCTTGCAGCAGTCAAGGCCACGTGACACAGTCAAGCGGTCGGTCTCAAGCTGCCCGTCTGCACACAGTAAAGCCCCAAGCGTATCGACATTAAATCAAAGCGGGACAGGTTCACCGGCTTCTTCCAGCCTTGTACATGCCGCCGCTGGTGCGGGACAGCTGGGCACTCTGGGCCAACCGCGCCAGGGACTGACCGGCGTGGGCGTGGGTAATGGCAAGGCCCAGCGCGTCTGCGGCATCCGGGCCGGGCAAGCCGGGCAAGTTCAGCAGGCGTTTGACCATTTCCTGAACCTGGGTTTTCTGCGCCTTGCCGTGACCCACAACAGCCTGCTTCATTTGCAAAGCAGTGTATTCAGCCACCGCAAGGTTGCGGGTGACCAAGGCGGTTACGCAGGCTCCCCGCGCCTGACCGAGCAGCAGGGTGGATTGAGGATTGACGTTGACAAAGACGATCTCGACCGAGGCCGCCTCGGGCTGGTAGCGTTCCACCACCTCGGTAATGCCTTCAAACAAAACTTTGAGCCGTAGCGGCAGCTCGCCCTTGGCCAAGTGCAAGGTGCTGATGGTGCCGCTGGCCACATAGCGAAGCGTAGGGCCTTGTACGTCGATCACGCCAAAGCCCGTGGTGCGTAGCCCGGGGTCTATACCAAGGATACGCATCAGGGCAACTCCGAATTCCAGAGCCGGCTGGCAATCACCGCAGAACGTTCTGCCAGATAGCCTGAGTTGGGCAGTTTTTCGAAATACTTGGGTCGTGGCAGCATCACTGCCAGCCGGGCCGCCTCCAGGGGCGAGAGCTTGGAGGCCGGTTTGCGAAAGTAATGCTGGGCCGCAGCCTCAGCGCCGAAAACACCTTCGCCCCACTCAACGTGGTTGAGGTAAATCTCCAAAATACGTCGCTTGCTCAGCAGGATTTCCAGCATGTGTGTCAGCACAAACTCCTGAGCTTTGCGCCACAGCGTGCGCTCGCCAGAGAGAAACAGATTCTTTGCCAACTGCTGGGTGATGGTGGAGCCACCCACCACCTTGGGTACTTTGGCGCGTGGTTGCCGGGATGCCTGTGCCTCGGCCTTGGCATTTTTCTGCCAGGCTTTTTCCAGCGCGTCCCAGTCTATGCCGTCGTGCACCGCAAAGCCGTCATCCTCGGAGGCAATCACCGCCCGTTTCAGATGGTCCGAGATGTGCTCATAGTCCACCCACTGCTGGCGCCATCGCAGGGCGTCTTTAGTGCGCAACAGACGCCAGGCTTCAGAGCGTTCAAAGGTGGTGGATTGGGGCGCGACCGTAGCCATGAGGGCAATACGCGCTACAAAAAAAACCTGCAGAACGGCCAGTGCACAGAGCAATATCAAGAACCAACGCAAGAATGGCTTCATGATGGCGGCTCCTTAACGGTTGGTCACACGGGTCTCAAGGACTTCGTCGCGCGAGAAGCGAAACCGCGAGACCACCACGATCTGATCGGCTTGTGCGCGCATTGCCGGACTGAAGATGCCGAACGGCGCGGAACTTCTGGCAATATTTTCTGCCCGCTTGTCCAGCGCAAGATTACCCGAGCTTTCAACAACTTCGGTGCTCAAAATCTGGCCGGTATGGTTCACAGTGATGACCATGGTCAGTTCGCCATACAGTTTTTTTCCGCCCGCTTCAGGGAAGTTGTCTGTACCTTTGTCCTCAATGGCGCGGCGCAGGTTGTTGTAGTAAATGGCGTACACCGCTTCGCGTGTGGACGGGCTGATGTAGCGCTTTTTCGGCTTTCTATTCTCTTGGTTGATGCGATGCTCAATCTCGGCCAGGAGCTTGACCAGCTGTTGCCGCTTGTCCTCCTGTGCCGTGTCGACGGCTGAGACGTTGGGCTGTTGGAGGTCGGGCCTGGGCAGGGCTGCAATCTGTGCACGCACTTGTGCCAGCAACAGGGTTTGCTGGTTTTGCAGGGTTTTGATGCGTTTTTGGATTTCATCGGTCAGTGCGTCGCTGTTGTCTGCCATCGAAGATGAAGGCAATGGGCTGGTGGCACGGCCGGTGTCTGCTTCGCCACCGCCTGCCAAAGTGGTTTGGGCAATGGCCCTGGCCTTGTCAGCGCGATCCCTGGTGCGTGCATTGACCAGCACCACTTCCAGGGGGGTCTCCTGGAAAACCCGGTTGAACGATTCAGGGTCTACAAAACGAACTGTCAACAGACCCGCATGCACGGCAATGGATACGCCAAGTGCAATCTGCAGGGTGCTGAAACGGCGCAGGTTCACGGCTGTGGATTATCCCCATCTGGCGACGGCTCCACAGTCATATCGATGGAGATCGGGCCGGCGGCCGGCTGTTGATCGTCATCTTCGCTATCGTCGTGCTGCGAGCTGGCGTCCAAATCATTGGTCGGCAGATCCAGCCGTTCCATCACGGTGCCCGTGACATCCAGGGATACTTCGTCAATTTCGCCCAGTCGAACGCGCACTTTTGCACCGCGCGGTAAATCTTTAGCACCCAAAACTCCCAATACCAGAGGCAGGCTGTCGGCACGCACCATATTTTCTTTGAATAGCGTGGCTACCAATTCGGTGACACCTTGTTGCTCAAGGTATTTCAGTGTCCAGAACCGCTCCATGGCACCCTGGTAGCCGATATAGGCGCTGTAAGTGGCATCGAAGTTGGAAATAATGGCAAACAGCTGGGCATCTTTGGGCTTGAACGGTGCGGCCAGCGCGGCGGTTTTGCCATGGCGGACGCAGGCAATGATCTGCCACTGGTTGACCAGGTCGGTGTAGCGCCGCAGCGGTGAGGTGCTCCAGGCATAACTTTTGACACCAATCCCGGCATGCGGCAGAGCTTTGGTGCCCATGCGAACCTTCACGCCGGGCGCCAGGCTGGCTTGGCTGCGGTAGATGCCAGGTACGCCATGCTCGGCCAGCCACTGTCCCCAGGTGCTGTTGGCCAAAATCATGGCCTCGGCCACCATCAGGTCTAGCGGCGCGCCGCGCTGGCGCACGCTGATCTGCACCTGCTCCTGGCCGGTAGGCTCCCGGTGGTCGTTGCCCACCAGCCTGAAGTTGTAGTCCGGCCGGTTGAAGGTCTCGGGCTTACCCCGTACCACCTCTCTGGCGGCTTTCAGGTTTTTGGCCAGACGATACAAAAATGATAGCTGACCATGCAGATCAGACAAGGGCTTTTGCGCATTTTTATGAATAGCGGCAGTGTCAGTTTCGGCCAGGGCCAGCCACTCAACGGTGACAACATCGTCCAGCTGGTCATGCCGCAGGTTGTGCGCAATCGGCACCCGCTCGAGCCGGGTGTCAGTGGCAATGATCTCCAGAGTCTCCTCGTTGATGGCCGCATACAAAGACACGGCAGCGCAGTCACGCCCCGCCATCAGGGTAAAGCGTTGCACCACCTCGTCAGGCAGCATGGTAATTTTGAAGCCCGGCATGTACACAGTTGAAAGCCGCTGGCTGCCCAACTGGTCAATCGGGTCATCGCGCTGTACCGCCAGACCCGGAGCAGCAATATGAATGCCCAGCGTGACTGTCCCCGAGCCCAGCCCGGATACCGATAAGGCGTCATCAATCTCGGTGGTGGCCGAGTCGTCGATTGAAAACGCCTGTACGTCGGCCAGTGGCAAATCATCTGGTGGCTTCAGACCGGTTGTCTCAAGCGCGCCGGAGGGCGCGGGAAACTTGAAGCCCTTGGGAAAATTTTCAAACAAAAAGCGCTGCCAGTGAAACTGATAGGGCGAGTCAATGGCCCCCACCTGTTGCAGTAAATCCAAAGGAGCGGTCTGGGTGGCGCGTGAGGCCTCGGCTACCGCCTTGTACTCAGCTGCGTTTTTGTCCGGCCTGAACAAAATTTTGTAGAGCTGTTCTCGAACCGGTGCGGGGCACAACCCTTGTGCCAACTCAGCGGCCCAGGCATTGATCAGCTCCTGGGTGAGTCTTTTCTTCTCAATTGCAGTCAGTGCCTGGGCCAGGATATCGGCCGGTGCCTTGCGAAAACGCCCTTTGCCAGCCCGGCGGAAATAATGCGGTGATTCAAATAGCCTGAACAAGGCGGCGGCTTGCTGCTCTAACGTGGGCGGGTCTGAAAAATAAACGCCGGCCAGCTCGGCAAAACCAAACTCATCTTCAGGCGCAAATTCCCAGGCCAGTTCCAACTCAATGCTCAGGCTCAGGGCCTGGGCGGCTGCAAGCAGTTGAGTTGGTGCCGGTTTGTCAAAGCGCAGCAGGCCGTTGGCAGACTTCACCTTGACCCGTTTGCCGCTCTCCAGCTCAACCTGGGCTGAAGCATCGGTCTCGGACAATACGCGACCGGCCAGAAACTTGCCGGCTTCTTCAAAAAGTAAAAACATGGGGAGATTGTCCCATGGGTACTTTGCAGTGAGCGACCTGCATTCATCTGCCGGATAATCGCTCACCATGCCTGTCGTTTTCCAACGTCCGCCTTTTTATTTACGCGCTTTTTCCTTGTTGCGCGGCTTTGACGGGCCGCTGGCATTTGCTGTGTTTTTACTGGTCTGCGCCGGGTTGTTGACCATGTATTCCTCCGGGTTTGACCACGGTACCCGGTTTATGGATCACGGTCGCAATATGCTCATTGCCGGCTTCATCATGTTTGTGGTGGCTCAAATTCCACCCCAGCGCCTCATGAGTCTGGCCGTGCCCTTGTATGTGGCCGGCGTTGCCCTGCTGATAGCAGTGGCCATTTTCGGCATCACGAAAAAGGGAGCGCGGCGCTGGATCAATATCGGCATCACCATCCAGCCCAGTGAAATTCTGAAAATCGGCATGCCGCTCATGCTGGCCTGGTGGTTCCAGAAACGCGAGGGGCAAATGCGCCCACTGGACTTTTTTGTTGCCACGCTCTTGCTGGCGGTTCCTGTTGGTTTGATCCTCAAGCAACCGGATCTGGGAACCTCGCTGCTGGTTCTGGCGGCCGGCTTGTCGGTGATCTTTTTTGCTGGCCTGAGTTGGAAATGGGTACTTCCCCCGGTGGCGCTGGGCGTCGTGGGCATTGTCCTGCTTGTTATCTTTGAGCCCGAGCTGTGCGCTGATGGCGTGCGCTGGGGGGTGCTGCGGGATTATCAGCAACAGCGTATTTGTACCTTGCTGGACCCCACCCGTGACCCCTTGGGCAAGGGCTTTCACATCATTCAAGGCATGATTGCCATCGGCTCCGGTGGTTTTTTTGGCAAGGGATTCATGCAGGGCACACAGACCCATCTGGAATTTATTCCCGAACGCACCACCGACTTTATTTTTGCGGCTTACGCGGAAGAGTTCGGCTTGTTTGGCAACCTCTTGCTGATTGCTGCTTTTATTTTCCTGATCTTGCGCGGCCTGACCATCGCCCTGCAGGCCTCCACCCTTTTTTCGCGCCTGCTGGCCGCAAGCGTCACCATGATTTTCTTCACCTACGCCTTTGTCAATATGGGCATGGTCAGCGGTATTTTGCCGGTGGTGGGCGTGCCCCTGCCGTTCATCAGCTATGGTGGCACGGCCATGGTGACCTTGGGGATGGGGCTGGGAATTTTGATGTCGATTGCCAAGGCCAAACGGCTGGTTCAGTCATGAAGCCTGAGCCAGGTCGTTTCCCGGTAGCGGTGGTGGGTGTCGGCAACATGGGTGCTGCGATGGCTGCCAACCTGTTGGCCCAGGGCTGGACAGTGCATGTGCATGATGTGATCGCGGCACGAACACGTGATTTGGTGCCTTTGGGGGCTTTAGCCCATGCCAGTCCTTCTGGTGCAGCTATGAATAGCGTAGCACTCATCGTATGCGTTGTGGATGCGCCGCAGTGCGAGACTGTGTTGTTCGGTGTTGACGGTGTGGCGCATGCCATGAAGCCCGGCCAGATGGTGATGCTGTGTCCCACGCTGTCGCCAGAAGATGTTGTTTTTTTAGCGGACCGCCTGAAGGCGCTTGGGCTGCAGGTGGTTGACGCCCCCATGTCCGGTGGCCCGGCGCGTGCGCGGGACGGCAGCATGAGCCTCATGGTGGCTTGTGACAACGCGGTGTTTGATGAGTTCAGCACCCTGATTCATGCGCTGTCGAACAAGGTTTTTCGCATTAGCGAGCGTGTGGGTGACGGGGCCCGGACCAAGCTGGTGAACAACCTGGCTGCCGGCATTAATCTGGTGGGTGCGGCCGAGGTGTTGGCCATGGCGCAGCGCATGGGACTGGATTTGCCCGCCACCCTGGATGTGATTGAGCAGTCTAGCGGTCAGAGCTGGATCGGTTCAGACCGGATGCGGCGCGCCATTACCGGGGATTACGTGCCACGCGCCCACATGACCTTGCTGGAAAAAGACACGCGCCTGGCGGTGGCGGCGGCGCAGCAAGTGGGCTTTGCTGGCCCTTTGGGACCGGCCGCCAGAGACGCTTTTGCCCAAGCCAGCGCCAACGGATTGGCCGAGTTGGACGACGCGGCCTTGTTGAAATGGCTTACGCCCTAAAATGAACTTATGATTTCACGCGAACCCACCCTTGAACGCTTGGCGATAGCCAAGGATCTTCTACTCACCCCTTTCGGTCTGGATGAGTCCCATCTGTTTCGTGCCTTGTCCGAAATCCGGGCACATCAGGTCGATCAGGCGGACTTGTATTTCCAGTACACCCGCAGCGAAGGTTGGAGCCTGGAAGAAGGTATCGTCAAGACCGGCTCTTTCAGTATTGACCAGGGGGTTGGCGTGCGTGCGGTCAGTGGCGAGAAAACCGCGTTTGCCTACTCAGACGATATTTCCGAGGCCTCATTGCTGGACGCTGCGCACACCGTGCGCACCATTTCCAGTGCATCCCTGTCCCGCAAAGTCAAAACAACAGCTCGCAAGATTGCAAGCTCTCGCTCACTCTACAAGGGCATAGACCCGATCAGCACCTTGGGCAGCACTGCCAAAGTGAAGTTGCTGGAGAAAGTGGAGCAACTGGCCCGTGCCAAAGACCCCCGGGTTGCCCAGGTGATGGCGGGTCTGGCCAGTGAATACGATGTGGTGATGGTCGCGCGTGCCGACGGAACACTGGCCGCAGACGTGCGCCCCTTGGTGCGCCTGAGTTTGACGGTGATTGCCGAGCAGAATGGCCGCCGCGAAATGGGCTCTGCCGGGGGCGGTGGCCGCTTTGGCTTGGCCTATTTTGACGACGCCTGCATTGCGCAATACGTGGATCAGGCCGTTAAGGCAGCCCTGACCAACCTTGAATCCCGACCGGCCCCGGCTGGCGAAATGACCGTGGTGCTTGGGCCCGGCTGGCCCGGCATCTTGTTGCACGAAGCCATTGGTCATGGCCTGGAGGGCGATTTCAATCGCAAGGGCTCTAGCGCCTTTGCCGGACGGGTAGGCCAGCGCGTGGCTGCCAAGGGCGTGACCGTGCTGGACGACGGCACGCTGGCCGATCGCCGTGGATCGCTCAATGTGGACGATGAAGGTTGCGCCTCCCAGCGCAATGTGCTCATTGAAGACGGCATTCTCAAGGGCTACATTCAGGACGGCATGAATGCCCGCCTGATGAAAACCAAACCCACTGGCAACGGACGGCGCGAAAGCTACGCCCATATTCCCATGCCACGCATGACCAATACTTATATGCTGGCTGGCCAAAAAGCGCCGGAAGAAATTGTGGCGAGCATCAAAAAAGGCCTGTATGCCACCAATTTCGGCGGCGGCCAAGTTGACATCACCTCCGGTAAATTTGTCTTCTCGGCCAGC
>JBILKC010000226.1:0-4928 GCA_044376885.1 Hylemonella sp.
ACAAAAACACATCAGCAGCTTCTGCAGCGATCTCGGCGCTCTTTGTCGCTGACGGTTGCCGACTTTGCTCTTCGGTCATCCATTGAAAATGCTCTAGTAACTCCGCCGCTTCGACGGTTAACGCAGAAGCCAGATTCTTAGGAGAGTGAAACTGCTCCCAGTCTCGCGCGTTCGCAAAGGCGCGAAGTGCGTTTGTTAAAGATTGAATATCTGTTCCCATGAATTGCGATGTCCTTTGCCAAATTCAAAAAAGGCCTGTTCTGATTCAGGAAAATACCTGCTTTCAAAACTTGTGATCAGGTATGCGGTCCTCTCACCAATAATGCAGAGAGTGATCTTTCGCGCTAACTCGATGCCGCAGCCAAGCTTTTCTCGCAGGGTGCGGATCTGGTCGGGCGTTTGCACCGCGCGGTCCAGTTCTTCGCTCTGGTATTCAAAGTCGTCGTCCAACTGCCAGGCGGTTTTGCGGCGGGTGGCTTTGTCTTGCGTTTTCTGCCAAAAGCCTTTGTCCACCTTGGCGCCCTGCTTGCTCAACTCAGTTTTGATGCGGTAGACGTCGTAGTTCACGTTCACGCCAGCGGCCACGGCATGGGCACGGATGTTGGCCTCTGCCACGTTGCAGACGTGCCAGCCTGCGGCCTGAAGCAGCGTGTCTATCGTGACTCTGGCTCTTTGCTCTGGCGTCATGCCACCTCCTTCTGTCGCATTCTAGATGAGGCCCCAAAGTGGCATGAAGTCCTTATCCCATATAGGCTTATAGCTCTTTAATTAATAGCAGGCTGGTTTTGGGAGGGCAATTCCACACACACCTCCAGACCAGACCGGGCGTTGCGCACGGCAAAGCTGCCACCGTGGGCCTGGGCGACGCGCTTGCAAAGGTATAGGCCCAGGCCGACGCCACCGCCACCGTCGCCCCTGGTACGGGCGCTGTCTGGGCGGTAAAACGGCTCGGCCAGATGCGGCAGCACTTCGTCGGCCACGCCGCTGCCAAAGTCCCTGACCGTGATGCGTACAACCGCCTGGCCTGCCGTGTTATGGGCGTGCTCGATTGCCAGACAAGGCGGTTGGCTGGCGTTGCTGCTGTGCCGCAGGGCGTTGTCCAGCAGGTTGCGCAGCAACAGGCGCATGCGGGTACGGTCCAGCCAAGGCAGGGGCAAACGGTCCAGATCAGCAGCCAGTTGTTGGGTGATGTGTGCCGAGTTGGCGGGCAAGCTTTTGACTACCTCGGCCACCAGCTCGCGCAGGTGGGTGGGTTCCCGGCTCAGGGCGGCATGGCCGTTGGCCAGGCGTTCGCTCTCCAGCAGGTCGGTCACCAGGTCTCGCATCAAGGCCAGATCTTGCAGCAGGGCATCGCGGCTGGCTTGCACCTCTGGGGTTTCGGGCAGCAGCTCGGTGTTCAAGCGGGCGCGTGTGAGGGGGCTGCGTAATTCATGGCTGATGGCCAGCAGCAGCGCACGCTTGGCCTCCAGCATTTGATAGATGTCTGCGCCCATGGTGTTGATGGCCTGGGCCAGCTCGCCAAGTTCGTCGGGCCGCTTGGGATGCCTCACCGCAATGGTCTGGTCAAAGTTGCCAGCGCCAAAGCGCTGCGCGCCGGCACGAATGCTGTCCAGGGGGCGCAGCAAGTGGCGTACATACAAATAGGCCAGCAAGGTGAGCACAAGCAAGGTGCCAAGCGCATACGCAAGCAAGCGGGGACGCCGCTCAAAGTTGTCTTTGTTGATGCCAAAAGTGACGGTGTGGCCGTCGGCAGAGGCGCGCTGCACCAGGGGCTTCCAGTCTTGGTCCCGCTGGTGACGTTCATCGCCGTCACCCGGTCGATGCCAATGACCATGGTCGTGGTCATGGTCTTCGGGGTGCGACTGCCAGTTGATTTGTGGGCCGGTGATGGTGATGGTGATGGGCAGGCGCTCGGTCAGCGCCATGGCTTTTTCAACACTGGGCACACCACCCGGGGTTTGCGTGATTTCGCTGTGCAGGCGGTCCACATAATCAGCAAGCAATGGGCGGGCGGCCTCGCGCCAGCCGACCGAGAAGGCTTTTTGCGCACCCGAGATAAAGGTGGCAGCAACGGCAACAGCCAGTAACAAAAACACCAGCACCAGGCGCAAACGCAAAGACCGCCCAAGCGCGAGCAAGAATGTTTGCAGCCACAAGGGGGTGAGCTTTTTCAAGGTGTGCTCACCTGGTTAAGCGCGGCAAGGCCAGGCAATAGCCTGCATTGCGCAAGGTTTTGATGCAGTCCAGGGGTTCGAGCTTTTTGCGCAGGCGGCTGATCACAATGTCTACAGCACGGCTGTACAACTCGGCGTCATGGCCTCTGAGTTGGTTCAGGATGTCATCCCGGCTGAGCACTTTGCCGGGTTCTTTGGCCAGCAGGTAAAGCAGGTCAAACTCGGTACTGGTGAGTTCCACTGGCTGACCAGACAGCAACACGCTGCGCTTATCCGGGTCTATCTGCAAGCCCTCAAATGCCAGGCGGGCGACGCCTGTACCCGGGCCCAGGCTGCTGGCAGCAGGCTGTCTGCGCCGCAAGACGGTTTGAATGCGGGCCACCAGTTCGCGCGGCTCAAAGGGTTTGGGCAGGTAATCGTCAGCGCCAAGCTCCAGGCCAACAACGCGGTCCATCACGTCACCGCGGGCTGTGAGCATGATCACCGGAACATCGCTGGTCTTGCGCAGGGTTCGACAGACTTCAAAGCCGTCCATCTCCGGCAACATCACATCCAGAATGACGACATCGAAGGTGCTCTCACCCAGCAAGGCCAGGCCTTTGCTGGGGCGCAGGGCACAAACCAGACTCATGTCAAAACGCGCAAAGTAGGCCCCCAAGGGGGGGCCCAGTTGCGCGTCGTCATCAATAAGGAGGATGCGGGGCATGGCCTATTGTTACACCCGTTAAACCGGCTGCACCCGTGACTTCCGCATCCAGGTTTTGATGGTGCCGCCCTTAGCTGCGACCGAACCAGCCCGAGCGACGCTCCATCAAGTCGCGCACTTTTTGCTGCTGGACCGCATTCAGGCTGTTGTAAAAATCGGCCATGGCAGCAATCACTTCCGGGCTCTTGCCTTGAATGGCGGTGGTTTTTTCATTGATCAGGGCTTGCGCACGATCGATGTCAAACTTGTCGCTGCTGACCAGTTGCTTGATGTCAGAGCGCGGGTCTTTGTTGGTGCCCATAAAAGCCGAGCGTTGCTCGTAGAGCTTGTCACCCAAATTGCTCAGGCGCTTTTTCTGGTCTTCTGTCAGATCGAGGCGGCCGGCCACCTTGTCGACCATCTTGTCGCGCTTGTGGGCATATTGCTCGGCCGTCATGGACGCGCCGTAGCCATGGTGCCTATCGCCACAGGCGCTCAGGCCACCCGCCAAAACGGTTGCGCCAAGCAAGGTAAACAATGTGCGTTTGATCCAGGGTTTCATGGTGAATATCCTTTTCAAAAAGTTGTTGAACAGGATTGCCATGGTGCCCGGACTCGGGGCTCACATCATCTCAGCGCCGTGTCGATTTGTATCGGTTTGTTTCAGGCCAACTGTTCAGAAGTATTCAGTATCAACTTCGGCGTTGGCCAAGGCGGTGTAGCGCGAACCACGAACCGTGTTCTGGTTGATCAGGGCGTCCAGACGGATCAGGGTTGCGGGGTTGAGCTTGACATGCACAGCGCCCAGATCGTCCAGCAAGTGCTCAGGGCGGGTGGTGCCCGGGATGGGGATGATGCCACCGTATTGATGCAGCAGCCAAGCCAGCGCCAGTTGCGCCAGACTGCAGCCCACCTCTTTGGCAATTTCGCCAAAGGTCAGCAGCAACTGCTGGTTATGGGCATAGTTGTCAGACAAGAAGCGTGGCATGGTGCAACGGATGTCTTGGGCATCGAGCTGCGCCACATCCATGGGGCCGCAGAGGAAACCGCGCCCAACGGGACTGAAAGCCACAAAGGTGACCCCCAGTTCCTTGCACGCCTGCAAGACCGCAATTTCGGGGTTGCGCGTCCACAGCGAGTATTCGGTCTGCAAGGCGGCAATGGGATGAACTGCATGGGCCTTGCGCAAGGTGGTGGCCGAGACTTCGCTCAAACCAATGCTGCGGATGTACCCCTTTTGAACCAGATCACTGAGTGCCCCCACGCTGTCTTCAATCGGTATTTTTTTGTCCCAACGGTGCAGGTAATACAGGTCAATCACGTCGGTTTGCAGGCGGCGCAGGCTCATCTCGCAGGTTTTTTTGAGGGTCTCGGGACGACCGTCAATCACGCGGACCAGCTTGCCGTCACCATTCAAATCAACCCCTTGCATGCCACATTTGCTGGCCAGCGTGAATTTGTTCCGGTGGGGTTTCATCACCTGCCCGACCAGCGTTTCGTTGGCACCAAAGCCATAAAGTGCCGCCGTGTCAAACAAGGTCACACCGGCATCAAGCGCGGTGAGCAACAGACGCTCGCCTTGTTCCTTGCTCACGGGTTTGCCATAAGCATGGCTGAGGTTCATGCAGCCCAGGCCGATGGCAGAGACTTGAAAAGGGCCGAGTTGTCTGGTGTGCATGGGCAGTGAGGGTGTGGAGGGGAATGGTGGAATAGAGAAAGTGGGCCTGCCGTGCTGGGGCTACAGGCTTAGCTGAGTTGCTGTTCCAGGTCGTGCAGCACCTGGTAGCAGGGCAACACGCTGGCCACGCTGGCGTTGGGCTGGCGGCCTTCACGGATAGCGGCAAAGAACTCACGGTCTTGCAGCTCAATGCCGTTCATGGACACGGCCACCTGGCTGACATCTATTTTTTCTTCCTTGCCGGTAAACAGGTCGTCATAACGGGCCAGGTAAGTGGCGGTGTCACCGATGTAGCGGAAATACGTGCCCAGCGGGCCGTCGTTGTTGAAAGACAGGCTGAGTGTGCAAATGGCACCGTTGGCCGCCTTGAGCTGGATGCTCATGTCCATGG
>JBILKC010000227.1:0-4915 GCA_044376885.1 Hylemonella sp.
TGCTCACCACGCGCTATGCGCGCCTCAATAGCCTCCAGCAATGGGCCGGAGAACACCGCTTTTTTGGGCTGGTTGTTCATATTGACACGCCGCACCAGTGGCAGCTGGCCAGCGGTGTCGCCACCTACGCGACTTGGCATCTCCAGGCGGGTATAGCGCCCACCCTGATCAGCAGGGCGGCTCAGGTGCCAGCTCTCCAGCGATGGCGTGGCTGAACCCAGGATGACTTTGGCGTCGCACAGCCGCGCGCGGTAAACCGCCAAATCCCGTGCCGAGTAGCGGGCTCCTTCCTGCTGTTTGTAGCTGGGGTCGTGCTCCTCGTCGACCACAATCAGTTTGAGCCCCGGCATAGACGCAAAAACCGCCATGCGGGTGCCCAGCACAATGCGCGCAGCCCCGGTGTGGGCCAGCAGCCAGTTTTTCAGCCGTTGGGGGTTGGTCATGCCGCTGTGCAAGGACACCACGGACTGCGGGCCATACCGGGGAGCAAAACGCGAGACAAAGCGTTCTTCCAACTGCGGGGTCAGATTGATTTCAGGCACCATCACCAGCGCCTGTGCAGCGGGCTGCTGATCGAGCAGCTGCGCAACACATTGCAAGTACACCTCGGTCTTGCCACTTCCAGTGGCGCCAAAGAGCAGAAACGGTCCACTTCCTTGGTGAAAACTGGCGATGACCCTGGCCTGCTCGGCTGTCAAGGCCACGGGCAGGGTGAGACCGATACACCCTTCGTCAACAGCAAGCCCGACCTGAGAGGCCGGGCTATCCACGGGCTCAGGGGGCTTGCGTTTGATCCGCCGGGCCAGTTGCACGCCCGTCAAATCGCGCAGCTGTGGGGGCAAGGCAGCCAGTGCCACCTCGCCGAGTGAGCGCTGGTAGTAGCTGGCGGCAAAGCGCACCAGATCACGCCAATCGGGTCCCAGGGGCTCAATGCCTTGCAGTGCCCCGGTGATCAAGCGAATTTTTTGCGGGTCCAAGGCAGTGGTGTCCACTTCCTGGGCGTCATCCCAGACCACCCCCAGCAATTCACGTTGACCCAACGGCACCCGCACCAGGCTACCGGCCGGAAGTGCCAGCTCACTTCGGTAGCTGAGCGGCCCGCCCACACTGCTGTACGCGGGGGTTTGAACCAGAACCTGCAGAATCTGTGTCATTGTCTGCCCAGAGTTACAGGCATCTGTTCAAGTTAACTTCCGAAGGCGCGCCTAAGTCGTTGATGTTTATGAAGTTTATGTGACAACCCCAGTTTCTGTGGATAACTTTGTTGATAGCCTGTCTGCGTCTGGGCTCCAAGCCTTATAAATCAAGGCTTTGGCTACTTTGCCCAGAAAAAAAGCAGAAATAAATATCCATATAAATCAATAACTTACGTTCGCTATTGCTTTTATAGCGACAGTCCAGCACTTGTCATTTGGACCTTTACCTCAAGCACGGTTTTTGTGCATAAGTCACCAAGCCTGCCTCAATAGCCCAAGCTTGATCAGCCTTGACTTGCTTGCTATCTTTATTGCCGTAACCGGCGGGAATGTGCATGCACCGCGTGGACCAAAGCGGCCACATGTTCGGGGGGGGTGTACTGGCTGATGCCATGGCCCAGATTGAAAATGTGGGTGGGACCGGTCAGGTCGGGTGCACCAGCCGGGGCTTGATGGGGGGTGCCGAAGCTTTCCAACACCTTGACGACCTCGGCTTCGATCTGGGCCGGTTGCGCAAACAGCACATTCGGGTCAATATTGCCTTGCAGCGCCTTGCCCGCCCCGCCCACATCACCGCCCACCAGGTGGCGTGCCCGGGCCAGGTTCACGGTCCAATCCAGTCCCAGTACTTCGCAGTCCAGCGACTTCATGTCACCCAGCCATAGCCCACCGCCCTTGGTAAACACCAGCCGTGGAATGATGACCCCGTTATGTTCCCGTTTGAGCTGGGCCAGCACGCGCGCCGTGTAAGCCAGGCTGAACGCTTGAAAAGCGCCATCGGCCAATACGCCGCCCCAACTGTCAAAAATCATCACGGCCTGGGCTCCGGCTTCAATCTGCGCGTTCAGGTAAGCGGCCACCGCATCGGCATTGACCTGCAGCATCTTGTGCATCAGGTCAGGGCGGCTATAGAGCATGGTTTTGACCAGGCGGTAGTCGTCTGAACCAGCACCCTCAACCATATAACACGCCAGCGTCCAGGGGCTGCCCGAGAAGCCGATCAGCGGCACCCGGCCGCGCAGAGCCATGCGGATGGAGGTCACCGCGTCAAAAACATAGCGCAGTTTGTCCATGTCCGGTACGGCCAGCTTGGCCACGGCGGCCTCGTCACGCACCGCATGGGCAAATTTTGGGCCTTCGCCCATGGCAAAACTCAGGCCCAAGCCCATCGCGTCGGGCACGGTGAGGATGTCACTGAACAAAATGGCGGCGTCCAGCGAGTAGCGCTCAAGCGGCTGCAGGGTGACTTCGGTAGCGTAATCCACGTTGGTTGCCAAGCCCATGAAGCTGCCCGCCTTGGCGCGGGTGGCGCAGTACTCGGGCAAATAGCGGCCCGCCTGACGCATCAGCCAGACGGGCGTGTGGTCTGTCGCCTGGCGCAGGCATGCACGCAGGAAGGTGTCATTCTGCAGGGGCGCAAAGGCACTTGTAGCAGTGCTTGAAGCTGCGTTGAAAGCAGCAGGGGTGTTCGCAGTGTTTTGTGTCATGGCGTGAATTGTCACCTCAAAAGGCGGGTGTTTTTGCGGGCACAGGCGCGGTGTTTCAACGGGCCCGACGAACCTCCAGAATTTCGAATTCAATGGCTTCCCGGTAGGTCCGCTCGTCCTGTGTGGCCAAGTGCAGCAATATCTTAGGTGCCTGGTAAGTCACCAGCCGGTTCAGGGCCACGGCTGCCACCACCATGCACAAGCCCGCCCAGGGGTAGCCCGAGAGCGCTGCGGCTGCGCCCAGCCCGGCCATAGGCAGGGTGATGGCAATCAGAAAGAGGCGGTGGCGCACGAACTTGCGGGCTTTGTCGGGGTTCACAATCAGGCGGAAATGGCCAGCCGGCAGCCCGCGACAAAACTCGGCATGGCTTACTTCTACCGTGTCAGGGTGGTCAGCGCCAGCAATCTCGAAGGCACCCTTGACGCCTGCCTCGACCTCCTGTGTGCCAGGCTCACGCATGAGAATGCAACAGCGCGCGGTGGTCGATCAGCAGACAGCGGTTTTCCACCACACGCAAGCCTGCTTCGCGGGCTTTGCTGGCGGCCTGCGGGTGTGCAATACCCAGCTGCATCCAGAGGGCTTGCGCGCCAATAGCAATGGCTTCATCCGCGATAGGAGGAATGTCATCGCTGTTGCGAAAGCAATCCACCAGGTCAATTTTGACCACTTTGGCGGCTTCTATAAGGTTGGGGTAAACAGTCTCGCCCAGGATCTGAATGCCCTGGGCGCTGGCAACCGGGTTGACCGGAATCACCCGCCAGCCCTGAGCCTGCATATAGGCGGCGACTTCATGGCTGTCCCGGTGCGCTTTGGGTGACAAGCCGACCACCGCCACGGTGCGGCAATGTTGCAGGATGTGCAGGACATCTGGAGGAAGGGTCATGGTTGAAAATATCGGTGAAGAGGGCTGTTTGAAGTGGGAAGCGTTTGGCTTATCTGGGTCGGTAGGTGATCGGACACCCATACGGTTTGTTGGTCTGCACGCGCAGCGGCTTGCCTGCCAGCGCCTCATTGAGCCCCTGGCGCACCCAGTTGGTAGCGGTTTTGAGGTCATCGGCCTTGATGGAAGCAACGCTGTCGATCGCCCCGGCATACATCAGTTCGCCTTGCGGGTTGAGAATGAACATGTGCAATGCGCTGCGTGCGCCGATGGCCCGGCCCAGCAGGCCTTCATCGTCCACCACCAGGCTTGTGGGCGTGGCTTTTTGTTCAGCCATCCAGCGTTGCCATTGTTGCGGTGTCAGGTAGTCGGCACTGCCATCGGCGGTGGAGTTCACGGTCAGCCAAACCACGCCTTTTGCCATGCTCTCACGTTGCAGCGACTGCATGGCGCCGCTCTCATAGTGTTTTCGTACAAAAGGGCAACCGGGGTTGCTCCATTCCAAAACCACATGGCGGCCCTTGAAATCATCCAAACGAAGCGCCTTGCCAGTGGCGTCAAAGACGGTCAGTGAAGGCAGTTTTTGACCGATGGCCAAGGCCGCATGCGCTGCACTCTGGAATCCACCAAGCCCAGCCAGCAGGGCCAGCAGCAGAATTAACCTGAGCTTCACAAAGGGGGGCAGAGTGGGCTTGAACATGGCAGACGAATTCAGGTCGGTCAGGAGGTTTGCTTGCGTTTCAGGACGTTTCAGGGCGGAAGAGGTCAGTGTTGCAATCGGTCGGTGGATGTGACCCCTGCATAGCGTGGATTTTAGAGCCCGGCCAGGGCCGAGCGGACTTCAGCCACGGTCAAAATCTCTGACAGCAGTACTGGCGCGGCGCCCTTTTTATAAAAAACATAGACCGGAACCCCGTTGCGCCCGAGCTGTGCGAGGGCTGCAGTGATGGCCGGGTCTCGCCGGGTCCAGTCGGCGCGCAGCAGTTGCACCCGTCGGGCATCAAAGTCAGCCAGAACAGCGCTGTCAGCCAGGGTGGTTTTTTTGTTGTACTGGCAACTCACGCACCAGGCGGCGGTGAAATCAACAAACACAATCTGCCCCTCTTCTACCAGCGCCTCGACTTGGCCCGGGCTCCAAGGTTGCCAGCGGGCGCTGCGGTCCGGCACCTGCGAGTCAACTTCAGACTTGATGACGTTTGGGCCGAAACCCCATGTGGCCCATGCCCCTAGCGCTATCAAAATAAAAGCAATTAAGCGTCCGCCTGAACCCGGCAAAGTCAGTGACCACAGAATGCCGGAGAGGGCCAACAGCAATGCCAGCAAGGCAGCTACGCCGTCGATGCCGCTTTGC
>JBILKC010000027.1:0-15674 GCA_044376885.1 Hylemonella sp.
GATCACGTCCATGGTGGACCATACGCCGGTGATCCCACAAAACACCTTTGAATGGCGTGAGTACATTGAATATGCTGCCAGCATATCCTTCAGTTTCATGACCGGCATGTTGATAGGGAGTATTTTTTACGCTCGTAAACACCGCCACCCAGTGAGCCGTGGTTCGACAAAGAAAACAGGTGTTGTAGACGGATGGCTAACGTATTTGGTGTCGCAAATGGTCAGTGGCAAGTTAAACCCAAAGCAGATTTCCGAACTGGTTGATAAATTGCAGGAAATCGGTAGCTCGGCGGCAGCCTTGGGGGCCACTGCCATGTCAATCTATACCGGACTCAAGGCCGTTCTAGGCAACTGAGAGCAGTCATTCTGTCTTAGTTCACTTCACACACAATTGGCAATCAGACGCTTTGCACCTGCGGGCGGCTCCTGTTCATGCCAATCGGCTATATTCATTTTGTTGTGGGAAAATTTTCAGCAACATAAGCGTCAGGCTGTTCAAGCAGCTTGACATAAACCAACAAGCCTCCTTGAACTTCGGGGCAACTCTTAATATTTCATGACCGACTGGACTTCAGGCTACGTTGCCGACATAGGCTACACCTTTGGTTACTACACCGAGCTCAACCCGCTTCGTATAAAGCTCGCTTTTCTGAACGCACGTCTTGTTCCTCCAGACTCAGGTACCGCCTGCGAGTTGGGCTTTGGTCAGGGCATGAGCGCTAACATTCACGCCGCCGCTACGGTTACCCACTGGCACGGCTCCGACTTTAACCCGGTACAGGCTGGTTTTGCTAAAGAAATGGCTGCTGTTTCTGGTGCGTCGGTGCATTTGCATGATGATGCCTTTGCCGACTTTACCAACCGTGCCGATTTGCCAGACTTTGACTTTATTGGTCTCCATGGCATCTGGAGTTGGATCAATGACGAGAATCGCGCCGTTATTGTTGAATTCATACGCCGCAAACTCAAAGTGGGCGGTGTGGTCTATGTCAGTTACAACACTTTACCCGGCTGGGCCACCTTTGCCCCAATGCGTCACTTGCTTACTGAGCATGCTGCCAGGCTAGGGTCTGAAGGCACGGGTATTGCCAATCGTATTGGCGGGGCACTGGACTTTGCAGACAAGCTGCTTGCTACTAATCCTGCCTACGCCATTGCAAATCCCCAGGTCGTGGCGCGCACGAATAAGCTGCGCGGGCAAAGTCGCAACTATCTGGCCCATGAATACTTCAACCGCGACTGGGAACCGATGCACTTTGCCACTATGGCCCAGTGGCTTGAACCGGCCAAGCTGAGTTATGCCTGTTCAGCGAATTATCTTGACTATGTAGAAGCCATTAACCTCAGCCCAGAGCAACAAGCGTTTCTGAAAGATATTCCTGATGCTATGTTCCGAGAGACCATACGCGACTTTATGGTCAACCAACAGTTTCGCAAGGACTATTGGGTAAAAGGCGCACGGCGTATCAATACACTGGAACAATTGGAAAGGCTGAGGCAACAAAAGGTGGTTCTTGTTTCTGCGCGTGATGATATTTCCCTGAAAGTGACGGGAGCACAGGGAGTAGCCACGATGAGCGAGTCTGTTTACAAGCCCGTATTGGACTTCCTTGCTGACTGCAAGCCCAAGACAATAGGCCAAATTGAACTTGCGCTCAAAGACTCAGGCGTCAATTTCGCAAAATTATTGCAGGCGGTGCTCATTCTCACTGGCGCAGGTCACCTTGCTGCTGTGCAGGTAGAAGACGTTATTGCTCAATCAAAGAAACGGTGCGACAAACTTAACCTTCACCTGATAACAATGGCTCGAGGTAGCAACGATGGCAGATACCTTGCTAGCCCTGTTACCGGGGGAGGTGTGCCTGTGGGTCGTTTCCAGCAACTTTTTTTATTGGCTTTGACCCAAGGAAAGAAACAACCGGCAGAATGGGCGGAGTTTGTATGGCAGATCGTCTCGGCACAAGGCCAGAAAATTCTCAAAGAAGGGAAGGCTCTGGAGTCAACAGACGAGAGTCTGGCTGAATTGACGGAGCAGGCCAATGTCTTTGCCAGCAGGCAGTTACCGATTTTGAGAGCCCTGAAAATCGCTTGATACTTGGATTCATTTTTCCATTATCAGTACCGCTGGCATGAGGGTCTGAGGACAATTCAACCTTCACATGCACCTGATCCCACGACTATGCTGTTCACCCTATTGAATCAGACGCTAGCTGTCACTCAGCGGATATGGCTTGAACAATGGCGCCAGGGTCGCGGGCTTATATTCTGGGCCTTGTTCCCTGCATTGATGATGCTGTTGTTTGGTTTGGTCTATGCGAACAACGACAGCATGCGTGCGGGCCTGGATGCCATGGCCGCTGGCGTTCTCATGGGAGCCGCGCTGTTTTTCAGTTGTCTGGGCGGTACGGTGGCCATTTTAGTGGCCGAGCGGGAGCGGCGTACGTTGCGCCGCCTGCTGGCCTCACCCTTGCAGCCTCTGGCCTATTTTCTAGGCGTGGTGCTGGCACAGTCGGCCTTGGCGGTGATGCAGGTGGTGATGCTGTACGCCATTGCCTATGCCATTGGTGCACGCTACAACGGCAGCATTGCGCTGGGTGGCTTGATCATCATGCTGTCGGTGTTTGCTTATGTGGGCCTTGGCTTTTTCTTCGGTGCCCGCTTTGCGCGCCGCTCTGAAGATGTGTTGGTAGCGCTCTCAGCCTTCGGTGTGCCTTTGCTGGTACTGGGCGGCACCTTCTTCCCTTTGGTGCTGATGCCTACGGCTATGCAGAATCTGGCCCACTTGAATCCTATTCTTTACATGAACGAGGCCCTTAAGTCCGTTGCTGCGCAGGGTGCGGGACTGGTCGAGTTGCGCAGCGAGCTGGCCTTTCTCATGCTTTTCTGCATTGTGTCTCTGGGCTTGGGCGTGTCCTCGTACCGGCATTTGTTGCGGTTAGAGAAGGGCGCATGAACGTACTGAGCATTGATTGTCTTCACAAGCGCTTTGGAAACCAGACCGTGCTTGACGGCTTGGATTTACAGGTTGCACAAGGTGAAATCGTTGGGCTGCTCGGCCCCAACGGTTGCGGCAAGTCCACCACTCTCAATATCGTCTGCGGCCTGCTCGACGCCGATGCCGGCACAGTCCACATTGGTGGTGAGCAGGTATCTGTACGGACAGCATCGCGCGTGGGTCTTTGTCCGCAGGCAGGCGCGCTTTACCCTGACCTGTTGCCGGCAGAAAACCTGGATTTCTTCGCCCGTCTGTATGGTCTGCCAGCCAGTCAGCGCCGTATAAGAGTGGATGAACTGATGCAACGATTTGAATTGACAGCGCATGCTGGCACGCGAGTAGGGCGCCTTTCGGGCGGCTGGCAACAGCGCCTGAATCTGGCTGTAGCCCTTGTGCACAGCCCACAGTTACTGGTGTTGGACGAACCAACCGCTTCAGTAGACGTGCAGGCCCGGTTGGCATTATGGTATCTGATTGAAGAATTGCGTGACGGTGGGATGACTATCCTTCTTACAACACATCAGATATACGAAGCTGAGCGGCTGTGCAACCGCGTCGCTCTCATGCGTAACGGCCGCGTGGACGTAATAGGCAGCGTGCCTGAATTGTTGGAACGCGTGCCTGCCCAGGCGGTGGCGGTTTTACAGACTCGGGACGAATCTGCCACAACGCAGCGTGCCAAGGCACTTGGCTGGGCTTTACGCCCGCACAGTGGCCAGTTGCTTTGCATGCTGCCGCAGGCAATGAGCTTGAGCGAGGTGGTACAGGCCCTAGGCGGGGACGAGGTTACTGCAGTCAGCGTGCAGCCTGTAACGCTTGAACACGCCTACCTTGAGCTTATTGGTCAACCACTGCAGTGCAAAGACTTATCGTCAACTAGATAGTTTGCAAGCTTTGTCAGTCCCCCGGTCATTAAGCCTGAAGGTGTTTTATGAGCTGTAAATTTTGATTTGGGCTTCATGTAATATCAGCGGGTTTTACTCAACTACAGACTTTGTCAGATTAAATTTATGGAAATTGAACAGTATCGTACTCACGATAAGCGCAAGGATAGCCGTCGTAGGCTAAGCGGTTATCCTCAATTGGAGTTTTCTGGCCAATCCCCTATTGATGTTAAAGCTATGGACGTCAGTTGTAGTGGCCTTGGCATCGTTGCGCAATTTAACCCTCCGCCCCTAACCAGTTGCAACGTTACATTTGTTCTTCCCTTCAATCCTAACCGTCCAGCTACCGTATCAGCCGTCGCTGTTGTCATGCACAGCATTTACTCCCAAGAAAACGAAGGCTTCAAGGTCGGCCTGCTGTTTCATAACTTGGAGGTCAATACAGTTAATCTGCTCCTTAACTACGTTAGAAGCTAAGCTTTAGCTGCACTGCAAAGAATTTCTAACCTGACCTTTTGTCAAGCCACGCTAGCTTCTTACGAGCGGGCATTCATATTCATCAGCAGAACAAGCAGAACAAAACTTCCTAGTCCATAGCCATTCTCGTTGGTATAGAAACTTGTCTAGTCTTGGGAGTTCCTGGCCCTCACTTTGGGCGGGAGTGGCCAGCAAAGGCGAGTGCTGCAGATCGCTTTGATAGATACATTCAGGTACTTTTTACCGCGATTTCTTCGGGTCTCCAAGACGACGGTTTGTCCTGACTCATTGCACAGGAATGATCAGATCAATCCATACCCTTTTTAGCAATTTTCTTCTCTGGTTCTTGAGAAGATGCCTCTGGCCAGAAAAAACTCAGCAGTCTGGTGCGTGCGCGGTGACGTAACGCTTTACGGATTTGGTCACGGTCGACCCCGCTGACGTCATGGGCACGTAATGCCAGCCTGAACGCAAGATAAAAACTCACCCCTACGTTGAGCAGGCCCGTAAGAACCAGTGCGGCCAGGCACCACCAAAAAGCATTCTGGGAAAAGATATCTGTTCCCAGACTGGCAGCAGCAGCAGCTATCTGCCCGGTAGACAAGGTGACGTGCCGAACTTGCAGTCCCAACCCAAAAAACGAGGCAATAGCAGGGACCAGACCCAGCATCATTCCCAATGACACATTCGCGGCCAGCCCAGAAATATTGTTGCGCATGAAAGTCGCCCAACGGTCGGCACGATGCGTACCCAAAGCAGCGGTAATTTTTACGTTGTAACGTAAAGCCGAATCAAGTCTGTGCAACACAAACCAGTTTTCTACCCAACCTGCGATGATGCTGGAGGAGAATAAAAGTACGCCGGTGGCTGCCGCGAATATAGCGGTAGGGCCGAGTAGGGTGAGATCGTGCAGCACGTGCTCGGCAGTCGAGGAGTCAATCATCGGCTTGCCCACCCCAAGCCACAATGCCGTGCTGATAAGCACCACGCATGGCGCTACCATTGCGAGGTTGCCCACAATAGCAGCCACCTGGGATCTCACCAAGTGAGCAACTTCATCTACAAAGCTTTCTACCGCACCCGGGTGGTTGAGTTGCTTGAGCTTGGCGGCCATGGCCGGGGCCGTCATAGCCGGCTGCTTGGTGGCTACCGTCCAATGCAGCAGTTGCACCAGGACAAAGCTTATGGCGTAATTCATTCCAGCAAAAAATCCACCCCAGAAAGCTGATAAACCCATTGATAGCACGACAAATTTCATCAGCGTGGTCAGCGACATCACGGCGCCGCCGCCAGCGGCTTGGCGCAGCATAGCGCGGTACTCAGGCATCGTGCGTGTAATGTAATGTTCGCCCGTTTCTGAACTGCGCTCGGCAACTTTGGACGCAAGCATGGACGAGTTGGCCCTGATCAACGCGCGCAAACTGCGCCTTTCTTGTCCCAAGGTGACCAGATGTGATATCAATTGGGCGGTATGTGCCTGCCGGTTAGAAGCCAACAGGCAGTCCAGCAGCGCGCGGATGCGCAACGTCCTTCCCCTCATTTGACGCAGCTGAAATACCAGGTTCACCGAAATACCGTTCGCATCCAAGTGGGTATAGACCGTTGACGCGGCATGTCTGCAGGCCTCAAGGCGTTCCAAAAAGTGCTCCAGAGCTATCTGACACTCTTCACTGGCCTGGCCTCGGCTCAGCATGGCCTTGTAAAGAGTTTCAAGGTCGGTGGCTAGCGCATGAAACGGTCCGGCTTCTCGTGCTGGCGCACTCATACGCAGGCGAAGCTCGGGTGAGAAACCGGCAGCCCGAATCTGGCTTGTACAGAATGTGATGGCTTCCATCAGGCTGGTTTGCCACAATGAGTCTGATGACCACTGTGTATTGGCTTGATCACTGGCAGAAAGGGGATTCTGCAATAGGTCTGCCAGACGAGTTAACAAATTCTCGTCTAGTGCAGCAATCCAACGGGCATCGAAATCTTCGGATAGCACCAATAAAAAAAGTGTGGAAGCTTCAGTGGTTTCAGGCGTTGCGGGAAGAAGCTTCAGACGAAGGCGTTCTGAAAATTCGCTGAAAAAAGCTGCGCGTGAAGAAAACCCGAAGTCTGCCAGAAGTGCTGTTGCATCTACCGTATTGAGCAGTGTGCGCCACCAAATTTGCATCAGCTCGCGGGTGTGGGGACGTTGTTCAAGGGCATCGAGTAACAAATTGATTCGTGATAGGGATCTTGCAACTTCGCTGCAATCACCGCGTATCCAAGTCAGCAGACGAATGAGCCAGAGGTGGCGCTCTACAAGGCTGGCGCTTGGGTCCAGTGAATCGAGCAGTTCTGATAAGCCTGTTTGTGAAGTCATGTGCGGTTCTTTATGTCTACGGGCTCAATCATGCTGTTTGACTTGCAAGACATGAAATAAATGCGCTTGTATAGATGTGGACCCTGGCATTGTTGACATTTCATGTTGGTAGTGTAAATCTGGCGAGTCAGCAATGATCAATCTCAGCTTCATACCGACACCCGCCGTCCCTACCCGACCTTCCATAGAATAACCATATGAACAATCATTTTTCAGTGCTAGCCCGATTTCTACTCATCTGTCTGTTGTGGCATTCTCAGAATATGGCCTCTGCGGCAAGCCCAGACAGCAAGGTAGCTGAACCCCAACCGGCAGTCCTCGAAGCCACTCTCAGGTTCTTCAATCGAGACATTGTGACTTTCAGGGGCAGTCTGTTTGGTGTTTCAGCCCCTGACCGTGCCAAGCGTGCACAGCTCCGTCTGCAGGAACAACTGAGCATGCCCGGGCCTTACAAGGTCACCCAGAAGGTGGAGGCTGCGGGCATCATGTTGCAGATCAACGGCGCAACCACGCTTTTTATCACGCCAGAAGATGCAAAACGGCTTCAGGACGAGACACTTGAGGGTCTGTCACAGCGCACAGTTGTTGCTCTTGAACTTGCAATAGCAGAAAGCCAGGAGAGCCGAAATTTAGAAAGTATTTTGAAAGCCTTGGTCAAGGCTGGTCTGGCAACACTCGTTGCCCTTTTACTTGGATGGGGTTTGTCTCGTGTAAGAAGCGCTGCGGGAAAAAGGCTGATGGTTTTGATAGAGCGTCGTTCAGAAAATCTGCACATTGCTGGAGTCAAGCTATTTCAACCAAAGCGTATGGCTTTGATTGTTCAGAAAACGCTCAAGGTTCTGCTTCAAGTGTTGCTTTTCGTGTTGTTCTATGAATGGCTAAGCTTTGTACTCGCGAGTTTTCCATTCACCCGCGTCTGGGGTGAAATGCTCAGTGAATTTCTGTGGGGGCTGACCTTGCAGCTTGGCAGTGCGGTTGCCTCTGCAATTCCGGGAATTTTTACCGCAGCAGTCATTTTTTATATCGCAAGCGCAATCGGACGTCTCATGGACAGCCTCTTTGAGCGCATCCGCTGTGGCGATATTCAGGTCAACTGGCTTGATGCCGAAGTGGCAGAACCCACACGCCGTATCGTTAAGGCTGCTCTATGGCTGTTTGGCCTGGCTATGGCCTACCCCTATTTGCCTGGCGCACAAACTGAAGCTTTCAAAGGATTGTCCGTCCTGCTGGGGTTGATGATTACACTCGGCTCCTCCAATTTGGTAGGGCAAGCCGCGAGTGGATTGATTTTGACCTATGGCCGTGTTTTTCGCAAAGGTGAATACGTACGTATCGGTGAGCATGAGGGCACCGTCACGGATTTAGGTATGTTCTCCACCCGCATCCGCACCGGTATGGGAGAAGAAGTCAATTTGGCCAATTCAATGGTTCTTACCGCGAGTACAAAAAACTACTCTCGCACTGTGAAAGGGCAAGGCTTTATTCTGGACACTACAGTCACAATTGGCTACGACACACCCTGGCGACAGGTTGATGCCATGCTTGAGGAAGCGGCCCGACGAACCGAGGGTGTTTTGGCCGATCCACACCCGAAGGTCTTTCAAACTGCATTGAACGACTGGTATCCACAGTACCGGCTCGTCTGTCAGGCTGTTCCGTCCGAGCCACGCCCAAGGGCATTGATACTTAGCGCTTTGCATGCCAACATACAAGACGTTTTCAATGAATATGGCGTACAGATCATGTCGCCACAGTATTTTGCCGATCCGGCAGAGCCGAAAATCGTACCGCAAGACAAGTGGTACGCTTCACCAGCCAGGAAACCTGATTAGTCAGATTTTGGCTGGCACTTTATGCGAAATGGTCATGCTGCAAAGCGTTTTTCTCCGTCGAGCCAAGTAGAGTGGATTTTGATGGATTGAATATCTGTTGGCACAACTTTGGTTGGATCTTTCTCAAGGACAACAATATCGGCGGCCTTTCCGGTAACCAGACTGCCGCACACATGGTCAAGGTGGCATTGCCAAGCAGCATCCAAGGTCATCGCACGAATCGCCTGAATAGGGCTGATTCTCTCTGCCGCGTTAAGGATTGCGCCCCCTTCCTTCATATCACGCACAACAGCATTCTGGATACAGCGCAATGGGTCGATTGGCGTAACGTTGTAGTCCGAATGCAGTGAAATTCGCAACCCGCCTGAGAGGGCGGACTTGCAGGGGTCGAGTCGGTTCGCACGGGCTTGGCCGAGCAAACGATCCTGAAATGCCCGACCCCAGAAATGGACGTGACCGATCAGGAATGAAGGCGAGATGCCCAGCTTTTTCATGCGTGCAATTTGATCGTCGTGCAGGATACTGCAGTGTTCGATCCTGTGGCGAGGCTTGTGGTCACCCGCTTTGCCGGTTACCCGTTCAAAAGCATCCAGCACAACGTCAATAGCGCCATCGCCGTTGGCATGAACCCCGAGTTGCCAGCCTGCCTTGTAGGCCTCTTGTATTACAGCCTGTATTTCTTCAGGTGTGTAGTTCAGGGCGCCACGGTTATCGGAATTGAGGTAGGGCTTGCGCATATAGCCTGTGCCACCCTGGTTCGACCCGTCCGACCAGGCTTTGATGCCGTTTAAAGTAAAACGCTTGGAGCGCACTCCTGGACGCAGGCCCATCTCTTGCCACTTTTTAAAATGGGTTGAGACCAGCATGCCCGCATACCGTATGCCTGGGTCACCTTTCATCACTGTATCAATCAGTGCCAAGTCCCCCTCGGCAAAAAGTCCACCTATACCGCAGTCGTGCAGAGTGGTGCATCCTTTAGCTGAGGCGTCGTCGAGATCAGCGCGCAGGAATCCAACGAGTTCAGCGGAGCTCGGTGAGGGCATGACCGTAATGAATGGTTGAAAGGCACCTGGCTCTTCTAGACGGCCGGTGAGTTCGCCGTTTTGATCCCGCACAAAGCGCGATTGCGGTGGGTCTGGCAAATCTTTAGAAACTTTGGCAAGTAAGATGGCCTTGGAGTTGGCATAAGCTACGTGCCCGTTGGATTCGAGAATAAATATGGGAACTTCTTGGGAAAGGAGGTCAAGGTCGCTTCGGGTGAATGGCTTGCCCATCATGATAGAGGGGTCTAGCATCTTGCCTTGCACCCACTGGCCCGGTTTGGCAGCGGCGGCCGCTGCGGCAATTTTTCGACGTGCTTCCTCCAGGTCTTTGGTAGTGAAAGGACCCACATCCAGCCAGGGACGCAAGCCGCAAAAATTCGAATGCATGTGCGGATCAACAAACCCGGGCAGGACGGTCAGATCTCCGAAATCCACAACCTTGGTGGCTTGGCCCTTGAGTGAGAGCACATTAGATTTGCCGCCTACAGCGACGATGCGACCAGCACGAACAGCAATAGCCTGAGCCATAGGCCGCTTGGCATCCATGGTGTGAATGTTACTGGACAAGAAGATGGTTTCAGGCGGGCCGCTGCTGGCAGGCGCTGACAAGGCAGACGAAGAGATACTGCTTAGCCCAGGCAAACTGCTGAATAGCAGTCCGGAACCGATGCGTCTGAGTACATCGCGTCGGCCCTGATAAGCCCGCATGAACTGCATGAATTTCTCATCGCAAGCATTACACATTAACTATCTCCAAAGGGAAAAGCAGAGATACAAACCAGTTTCTCTGAAATATTCAAATTAACGTTAAATAATCTGAATGTTGGAGGATATTAATTGATAAGTATTCGGATATTGCAACCAATGCCTTTATCCGGTAGCCTGTACCTGGTAATCACCCTCAGGCCCAGCCATACAAGCCGTGAAATTCACTTGCATTCACTTCTTCTCCGCCGGTTTGGGCCGTGTCCCAAGCACCGCTGTGAAGCATCACGCGCAGCGTGCTCAGGCTAAGTGTGCTCAGATGCTGGCGCAAAAACTCATCTTTAGGCATGCCAGCTATGCGCTTGGACAGGCGATGGCGTACCTGACACAGGCGCAGCATCATCTCGTTGAGCGTATCCACTTGCTCGTTTCTGCCACATGATCGTATTTTTAGGGCCTGGTGGATTTTTTGATTAATGGGTAGTGGCTCACCTTGGGCGTTGGTTGTGACCATGTGACGCCAGGCACGTGTTTTGTGACGGTACTGCAACATCGACATAACCGCCTCGTGGCGTAAAAAATCAGCATCGCGCAGCGGTCTTCCTTGCCAATGTTGTTTCAGGCAATGTGCCAGTGAAATAGCCGAGGACAGGCCGCTGTTGAGCCCCCGCCCGGGCCAAAAGTGGATGGCATTGGCAGTATCACCCAGCAAAAAACCGAAAGTTCCGTGCCCGGCTGCGCTATTGTGAACCAGCTCGGCACTAAAACGTGGCCGCTGAATCATGCTGATGCGAAACATCACGATCGCGCTCAAGTTCTCTGGCTTGACTTCAAAGAGTTTCAGGCCTTCCTGAATGCGTTCCCAGAGTGCGGGTTTAATGGATGAAGCTGGAATATTGGTCCCGGCTTCAACTCTGCGCAGGCTACGTGCCTCGCCCTCGGTCAGGCGCATGTTCAGAAAACCCTCACCACGTACCGCGTTGAGCAAGTAACGGTTTTGCGATACGGTGAGCAAAACAGCTGCAGGGTCGCTTAGCTCAGATTTCACGCGCAGACCCAGCACCACGTCCTCGAAGTGCCGCCCCTTGTGCGAGTACATGGTCTTATCAGGCAACCCAAATTTGTGTTTGAAGTGGCTCATTGTGCCATTCATCTCTGAGCGAGCGCCTTCGCAAATAGCCAGTACGTGCGGCGGCGACGTCTCTGCTAAACCGAGCTGCGCGGGATGAAACCGCTGCGCAACCAGTTGGATTGAGCGTTTGCTCCCTGCTATTGCAAGTAACTTGTCTTCAAGCCTGGCAATCGGAATATTCAGAGGGTTTTTACCCGGTAAGCATTCAGCTCCGGGTGGCCACATTTGAGTGCACCAGTCCGGATGGAACACTGCATCCTGGACCTCGCTGCCAAGAGCCGAGTACTGCCGGCTCTGGATGGTGACTACTTGCTGACGGCGCATGTTTCCCTCGGCTTCAGTCTTCCATACGACGCTATCACCCTGGTTACGCCAACGGTGGTCAAAGACCTGAATCTCGACCTGTTTTCCCATTAATTGATCGAGCAACAAGGCCAGGCTCAAGCCCACTGGCCCGCCGCCTGCAATGGCCACTTTCAGTACGGGTAAGGGTGCTTCCTTAAGCTGCGGCTGGTAGATTTGCCTCGGAGGTGTCTGGACGGAAGACCATGGTTGTACCGATGCCATGTGACATGAAGTTTGATTCTCGCGGCTGAAGGCCAATAGGTTGCTGGTCATTCTGAAAATTCACTCAAGGTTGACTCACAAGGGTCGACGGCAGGGAATTAATTTTTAAATGAACAGACGATGGAAGAAGCGCCATTAAGCAGGGCTTTTCCACCCTATTTCAGGGCCATGGCCTTAAGCTGCCAGTGCATAGTTTTTATTGGTGCGATACTTATTTCCTAAGAAATAATTTCTTATTCTCAAGGAATACGTATGGACTATGCAAAAACTGCTTTAATCTTGGTGGGTTACCAAAATGATTATTTTGCGCAGAACGGCATTTTGCGTGGTGTGGTGGAAGAGCCAGGTCGAGTTGACAAGGTGCTCAATCAAACGCTAGCCCTAGTCAACAAATTAGTACCTACCCAGGCCTTAATCGTATCGACACCTATCGTTTTAACGCCGGACTATCGTGCATTGGCAAGTCCTTCGGGTATCTTGCATACGATCAAGGAGTCCGGGGCGTTTGCACAGGGCAGCATAGGCGCAGAAACCATTCCTGAGATCAAAGCTTTTGGCGACCGAATCGTCTATGTTGGAGGGAAAGTGGGTTTTAATGGTTTTTCCAACACGGCGCTTGATACGGTGCTCAAAGCGAACCAGATTGAGAAAGTCTTTCTGGCTGGTATGGTTACCTCACTGTGCATTGACTCTACCGGACGCGCCGCCTATGAGCGTGGTTATAGCGTCACGGTGCTTTCGGACTGTACGTCTGCACGAACTCCTACCGAACAGGATTTCTTCTGCAACAGCGTCTTTCCTTTGTACGCTGCAGTGACTACTGGTGCCCTAGCTTAAGGCTTGAAAGTCTTAGGCAGGTAGATTGAGCCCTCAGGTTTCATCAATGGCAACGGACTCATTACTGAATGACTTACAGGTTTCCGCAACCAGCCGGTTGGTTGAGGCCTTGGTGGACAGTGAAAACAGGATGCGCCAGCGTTTGGATTTGTTGGCCGAGGTTGTGTTTGAGCTCGACTCTGCAGGTCTTATCGTATACGTCAACCGCGCCTGGGAGGCGTTGACTGGAATTCCCGCAATATCAGCCCTTGGGAAAACGCTTGACGGGTTTATGTTGCCTGAAGACTCTGGTCTTTACCAAGAGGTGTTGGCACAAGCAACAGATGTGCCCCAAAAAGACTGTGCGGTTCTGCGCTTCCCCAATCAAATGAATACGGCGCATTTGATGGAATTGTCTATCGTGGCGATTAGAACCGGGTACGTTGGAGCCCTGCACGACGTGACTTTGCACAAGTCAGCCATGGATCAACTTAGTTACATGGCTCATTTTGATGTTTTGACCAAAATGCCCAACCGCGTCTTGTTGTCTGATCGCCTTCAGCGCGCCATGCTCAGTTGCAAGCGCAGCTTTAGATCGCTGGCAGTGGCATTCCTCGATCTCGATGGATTCAAGTCTGTCAATGACCAGTATGGCCATGACGTAGGTGACCAACTGCTGAAGACTCTTGCGTCAAGGTTGAGTGGCGCTTTAAGACAAGGCGACTCGATAGCTCGATTGGGTGGAGACGAGTTTGTCGTTTTGCTCGTTGACCTGGATGACTCACACGACTGCCAGCCAGTACTCGAGCGACTCCTGCGCGCAGCCTCTGACCTCGTCATTGTGGAAGGTCATGAGTTGCAAGTTTCAGCGAGCATCGGTGTCACGATTTACCCAAGCGACGTTGCAGATGCCGATCAGTTAATCCGTCATGCAGACCAGGCCATGTATATCGCCAAGCAGACTGGGAAAAACCGGATTCACTACTTTGACGTTACCCTTGACTCTGCGCGACAGATTCAAAACAAAACTTTTGAGCGCCTCGAAATTGCACTGGGGGAGGACGAGTTTGTGCTCTTTTTCCAACCTAAGGTGAATTTACTTACCGGTGAGGTTTGGGGTGCAGAAGCCCTTATACGCTGGCAACATCCAGACAGGGGTTTGCTATTGCCGGGAGAATTTTTGCCTTTTATCGAGAATCACTTTCTGAGCTTGCGAATTGGAGAATGCGTGATTTCGACCGCTTTTGCCCAACAGGTTGCTTGGCAGGCGCTCGGCTTGTCAATCACCATCAGTGTCAATGTTGGTGCAGATCAGCTATTGGATGAGCGGTTCATCATGCAATTACGTGCGCAACTAGAGCGTTACCCCATGCTGCAACCAGGCATGGTCATGTTCGAAATTTTGGAGACCAGTGCGCTGAGGGATACCGAACGGGTTTCAGAGGTTATTCGCACCTGCCAAGCCATGGGTTTCATGTTTGCATTGGACGATTTTGGAACAGGCTACTCATCCCTGACTTACCTCAGGCAGTTTCCTGCAGAGGTTCTCAAGATCGACCGTAGTTTTGTGATCGACATGTTGACTGACCGCGACGACATGGCCATCGTCAAAGCTATTCTTGGTCTAGCGAAAGTGTTTCGCCGAAAAGTCATCGCAGAGGGCGTGGAAACTGCCGCCCAGATGCGGAAGTTAAGGCAGCTCGGCTGCGAATTTGCTCAAGGCTATGGCATCGCAAGGCCTATGCCCGGGCAGGAGCTGGCGGCTTGGGTTCAACAATGGGAGGCCGGTCAAATTGCGTCATTTCGAAATGTCTGAAATACGGCTGCTAAAGCCCGGAAAGACGTGTTGTGATCCGTTGGATCGCGCACCTAGAAGTGTCTTCACCACGCTGATGTTTTTTTGCATTTCAGGGTTGTTTTATTCTTGTCTGTTGATCCCCGGCATGCGTACATCCCACGCGCAAGTGCCGCCTGAACAACGTGTTGAACGGCCCTTGCCAGCTTGGCGCCTGCAGACCATCACTACCCGCACCGAGTACAGCGGTAAACAGGTGACCATGCCGCTGGCAGTAGCTGCGCCTGTGGGCAATTCCCCTACACACATTGTATTGTATTTTTCATCTTTCCCTGAGCCTTTGATTGAGAGTGACCAGAATGACGTGCGCATGTCATTTGCATCGCCCTGGATCTCGGCGGCTTCAAACCTGAATGCACTGGGCGTGGTGCTGGCTGTGGCAGATGTGCCCAGTGACGCGAGCCAGCGAAGACTGACCCAGCGGCCCTTGCCAGACATCAGGGCAGACATCAGCGCTGCGATACGTGAACTTAACGTCGATTTCCCTGGCTTGCCTGTTCACTTGGTAGGTTCTGGACCTGACGCGGGTGAACTGATTACAGCCAGCGCTGTGCTGCCCGCCGTGAAGCGACTGGTCTTTGCAAGTAGCGATTTTCGTCGTTACCGAACCAATGACTGGAAGGCAATGACGCGCCCCGTATTGATGGTTCAAGCTCCAAGCGCCCAGTGTGACGGTATTTCCTACACCGACACGGCATTTGTCGCGCGTCGCAACAATTTCCAAATGGTTGCTGCGGGCTACCGCCAGCAGGAACGTAACAGCCATTGTGGGTCGGGTAGCCAAACGGCATTGACTGGACTTGAGTCCGAGTTTGCTGCACTGATTGTCCAGTGGCTCAATGGAGGCCAGATACCCGGCATCATCGGCTACACCGGAGTGCAATTGGCTTGGCGTGAGCAGGTGATGCGCTATCTTGTGCCCAACTCACCCGGTGCTGAGCTCAGAGAGCTTACTGTGCTTTATCCCACAGGAACTGGACCATTCCCGGTGATGATCTTCAACCACGGAGATGTTGAGCCC
>JBILKC010000228.1:0-4860 GCA_044376885.1 Hylemonella sp.
CGGCATCCGCAGCGGGCAGGATGTGCTCAAAGCCTGGGCACTCGGTGCCAAAGGCACGATGATTGGTCGCGCCATGGTCTATGGCCTGGGTGCCATGGGCGAAGAAGGCGTGAGCAAGGCACTCAAAATCATCCACCGCGAGCTCGACATCACCATGGCGTTTTGCGGTCATACCGACATCAACACCGTAGACAAAAACATTTTGATGCCGGGCACCTACCCGACATAAACCTGCGAACGAGCCAAGGCCGGGGCTTACTGGCAATGTCTGAATTACGCACGCCAATTCGGCGCATTGCCCATCTCGACATGGATGCTTTTTATGCATCGGTGGAACTGTTGCGTTACCCTCAGCTCAAGGGCCTGCCTGTGGTCATTGGGGGTGGCCGGCGCAAGGAGGATGAGTTGTTGCAAAGGCTCAGGCTGGCGCAGCCCGATCGGTCCTGGGGCCCTGAGGATATGGCCAACATTCCCTTGAGTTTTTTCCCGCTGCTCTCAGGCTACACCGGGCGCGGCGTGATCACCACAGCCACCTATGCCGCACGCCAGTTCGGTGTGGGCTCGGCCATGGGTCTGATGAAGGCCGCCAAGCTGTGCCCGCAGGCCATCCTGCTGCCGGTGGACTTTGCGCAGTACCGGCACTACTCGGAACGGTTCAAGGCCATCATTACCGACATCGCGCCGGTGATGGAAAACCGGGGCGTGGACGAGGTGTATATCGACTTCACCGAGGTGCCCGGCGGCCAGCGCCAAGGCGGGCGTGTGCTGGCGCGGCTCATCCAGAAAGCCATTTTTGACGACACCGGCCTGACCTGCTCGGTTGGTGTGGCCCCCAACAAGCTGCTGGCCAAGATGGCCAGCGAGTTCAACAAACCCAACGGCATTTCCGTGGTTCTGGAAGACGAGCTGCAGAGCAAAATCTGGCCGCTGGCCTGCCGCAAAATCAACGGCATTGGTCCCAAGGCAGAAGAAAAACTCAACAGTCACGGCATCCACACCATCGGGCAACTGGCTGAGCGCAGCTTGCCCTGGCTCATGGACACCTTTGGCCAGCGCACCGGCGCGTGGTTGCATGCCGCCAGCCACGGGCAAGACGACCGACCGGTGTCGCTTGGCAGTGAGCCGGTGAGCATGAGCCGCGAAACCACCTTCGAGCGCGACCTGCACGCCGTGCGCGACAAAGCCGAGCTAGGTGTCATCTTCACCCGGCTGTGCCAGCAGGTGGCTGCGGACCTGCAGCGCAAGGGCTATGTGGGCAAGACCATCGGCATCAAGCTGCGCTTTGACAACTTCAAAATCGTCACGCGTGACCTGACGCTGGAGCACCCCACGGCAGATGCACAAGAGATTCGCCAGGCAGCGGGTCTGGCGCTCAAGCGCGCACCGTTGAACCAAAGGTTGCGCTTGCTCGGGGTGAGGGTAGGTTCACTGCAAAAACAGGGCTTAGCCCAGTCTAAATCTGGGAAAGAAGCTACTGATTCGATAGCAGCTGACACGTCTCCCGAGACCGGTCAGCTGTTCTAAACCGGCCCCCACGCACCAGGGCAGGCGAAACCGCTCGTGTCCCCCGCCCTTCGGGCTCCTCCTTGACCTCGCTATTTCGCCTGCCCTGGCGCTTGGCCTATGTTGTTGCGCTTAACCTATGTCGAAGCACTTAGCCTTTGTCGTAGAACTTAGCCTATGTCGTAGCGCCACAGCTCGGCTGCCAGCCACATGCTCACCTCACGGTCTGTGGCGGTCTTGAGCTTCTGGTAGGCCACTTCGGCTTCAGGAAAGCGGCGGCGCAAAAAATTTAGCCACTGTTTGAGCCGCCCAGCCCGCTTGCGCGGCTCCAGCTGGGTGCACACAATGTGCCAAAACTCCACCATCAGGGGCAACACGGTTTCCCAGGTGACCTCAGGTTGCGGCCCTCCTGACGCTGCTCGTATGGCCAGTGCCAGCCCGGGGTCGACCACTGCGCCACGCCCCAGCATCACGCTACTGCAGCCGGACTCGGCCATGCAGGCCTGCGCATCGGCCACGCTCCAGATCTCGCCATTGGCCACCACATCCAGGCTCACTGCGGCACGGATATCGGCAATCCGCGCCCAAAAAGCCGGTGGCTGGTAGGCCTGCGCCTTGGTGCGGGCATGCACTACCAGTTCGCTTGCGCCCGCTTCTGCAATGGCGATGGCGTTCTCCACCGCCAAGGCGTCATCCAGATA
The DNA here is from genome assembly GCA_044376885.1 of Hylemonella sp. Lineage (GTDB taxonomy): Bacteria > Pseudomonadota > Gammaproteobacteria > Burkholderiales > Burkholderiaceae_C > JBEIGE01. The sequence continues at coordinate 2,205 of JBILKC010000228.1, forward strand.
GCCCAGCCGCATCTTGGCCGATACCGGGATGTGTGCCGGCACAGCGCGGCGAACCGCGCTGACAATGCGCCCCACGGTGTGCGGCGTTTCCAGCAGCAGCGCGCCACCGCCATGGCGGTTCACAATTTTGGCCGGGCAACCAAAGTTCAGGTCAATACCCGCCGGGCCCAGCGTGGCCAGGCGCGCCGCGTTCTCGGCCATACACACCGGGTCAGAGCCCAGCAACTGCGGCCGCACAGGTACGCCAGACCAGGTGCGTGAACCATTGAGCAGCTCGGGCACGATGCGCACAAACACCCGCTCGGGCAGCAACTGGTCGGTAATGCGGATGAACTCGGACACACAGCGATCTATGCCGCCCACGCGGGTCAGGATGTCGCGCAGCACAAAGTCCAGCAGGCCCTCCATGGGGGCGAGGAGGATTTGATGGCCGCTAACCACGTGCCTTCCAACGTTGTGGCTGTCGCGAATGAGGGATGACGGACAAAATACCTATGCCCCACGCGCTAGATTCAGCGCCAGCAGCCGTTTGAGGATTTCTTCGTCGGGCATGGCGGCGGTGTAGTCTTGCCAGCCGTAGGCTTGGGCAACAGCGCTGTCCAGCGCCTGGTGCGCGGCATCCAGCCAGGCGGGGCGCTGGTTGTAGAGCTTGGTCAGCGTGCGCTCGGCCAGGTCTTTTTCATGCCCGGCTTTGGGCAGAATGCGGTCCGGGTAGGGGCTTGTGTCCATGCCCAGCGGCGTGACTTCGGGCACGCGGTCGGTCCACTCTGGCGGGTTGAGCCAGTTTTCCCTCAGGTCATTAAGGCGCTTGGCCGCGTTGGCAATAGTGATGGCGTGGTTGCGCACGGCCATTGGGGGGCTTGCGCGATCCGGGCGGTGGGTTGGCAGGGCGCTCTGCTCCGTGTCCCCCGCCCGCGTTGCGGGCTCCTCCTTGACCTGCGCAGAACCCCCTGCCAACCCACCACCCTGCCGGTTTTCTGAAAGACCGGCGGGAATGAGGGCACCACCTTCCAGGGTTTCGGTGCGCTGGTGAGCCGTGTCCAAGGGCGTGAGGCCTGCGGGGAAGGGGAAGGTTTCGAAGCAGGACTTGGCGTTGTAAGTGGGGCGACCTCCGTCATCGCCATCACCGTGCACGGAGGCCTGGGCCAGTGACCAGGCCTCGTGGATGCGAGAACTGAGGATGCCGAAGGTGGTGTCGTCGGCTCGGGCGATGACGTTTAGCCGAGTGTCAGGCAATACCGTTGCATCGAGAAAGCAAAAGTAACGATGTTTTGACACCCGAACAGTCCCGATGTAGCGCAATAACCCATTGAGTGCAGTGCGCATAGCGGGTCTTGGTCTCTCATGCAGCCACCACCCATCTGGCAATTTTGCTTTTACGCGAGCAAGCTTCACAAATTGGGCAACATGAGAAAACGGAGCCTCAAAAAGTGCAGCATCGCCCTCAGACCGATCTGAACCGAAATCCACTATCCACGTATCGCTGGGTCGCTTGGTGAGATCTTGTCCATTTCGCCAAGGCTTTACAACCTCAGCGTTGCTCAAACCATGAGGGTTTGGTTGCTTTAACCATTGGCGGGCCAGTTCTCCTGATATATCGAAGTCGCCATACTTCTTGGTTCCTTCAAAACCAACCTTTGTATTCTCAGGCAGTAGTTTTGCCGTGGTCATGTCGGCACTCGCATCGCTGGTGAGGTCGGCATTGATACGTTCAACTTTGATGCCATCCAAACAAGCTGCTGCACCCCAACCAAAACAAATGAGAGACACGCGCACAGCTGCACCGTCGTTCACCCATGACTCATCCGACCACGCGTCAAAAATGGTTGTGTCTGTTGCAATCGCTTCCAACACTTTTCTGTTGCTACCTGCCCGAATCGACTGGGTAGAAACCAGACCTGCAGCGCCAAGCCCAGCGTTTGCAATTTGCTGACGCGCTTTGTCAAACCAATAGCAAACCAGGTCGGCACCTCCGGGTACGCGACCTGAAAAAACGGAATCGAGCGCGTCAAAGTAGGCATCGCCCAGCTCCCGCCGCTTTTTGCTTCCACCCAAAAACGGCGGATTTCCAATCACCACGCTGGCTTTAGGCCAGACGGCTTCGACAGGCTCAGCCCGAACGGATGCGGGTGCCGCTACAGCGCGGGAGTCTGCCTTTAAGGTGAGGGATTGCGCCTTCAAAGCGGGGGCAGCGCCAGCGTCCCCCCGCCCCATCAGGTTCTGGGGCGTGGGCGGGGCGGGTGTTGGGGCCGATTTTGGAACCGCAGGTTCATGAGGCCCCGGCATCCGCCCCGCCTGCGCCCCAGAACCTGTACCTCCACCTGTGCCCAACCCTTCGACAAGCTCAGCGCGAACGGGCTGGAAAGCAATCAGCGCATCCCGGCACTCAATATGGTCCAGCGGCTCCAAAACAGGGTTGGTCTTGAACTCGTAGCCGTGTTCAATGCGCCACTGCAGCTCGCCTATCCACACCGTCACCCGCGCCAGCTCGGCTGCGTATTCATTGAGCTCTATGCCCAGCACATTGTGCGGGCCGGTCACCAAATCGGCCTGGCGGTCCAGCCCCAAGGCGGCGGCATCCAGGTGGCTTTTGTGCTCAATGTCTTTCAGGGCCTTGAGGCCCAAAAACAGAAAGTTGCCGCTGCCACAGGCCGGG
>JBILKC010000229.1:0-4855 GCA_044376885.1 Hylemonella sp.
ACGCTGGCGCGAACTGCTGGAGGGCGACCCCACCAAAAGCCGCATCTACAAAGACATGGGCAATGGCGTGGCCACCGCCGGTATTGAGTACTACCTGCCGCTTTTCTTTGACGAGACCGCCACCGTTTTTGACTATTTAGGAAAAAACGCCACCTTGGTTCTACACGGCGACCTGGAGCCCACCATTCAACGCTTCTGGCAGAGCGCCAAAGACCGCTTCCGTCTGGCCCAAGGTGACCCGGAAAGACCCGCGCTTGCGCCGGAGTCCCTGTTTCTGGGCATGGAGCAGTTTTATGCCCGAGCCAATGCCTACGCACAACTGTCCATCAAATCTGGCAGGACTGAGCCGCTTGACGCCACATCGCTGCCATCAACCAACGCAAGAACCCCTGAATTTGAAGAGTTTGCTGCCTTGCCGCCATTGGCGGTGATGCGCGCTGCCGAAGATCCTTTGACCCAGCTGAAAAACCATATTCGTCACACCCCGCAGCGTGTTTTGCTGCTGGCTGAGAGCGATGGCCGGCAAACCAGCTTGCTGGACTTTTTGCGGGCCAGCCACTTAAGCCCGCCGGTGTTTGATTCCCTGCTTGATTTCCAAACCAGCAGCGAAAAAATTGGCATTGCCACTTCGGCGCTGAACACCGGCTTTTCCTGGCTGGAAGCCGGCATTGATTTCGTGACAGAAACCGAGCTGTTCTCGGCCGGCCCCACCACCCGCAGGCGTAAAAAGCAGGAACAGGTCAGCGATGTAGAAGCGCTGATCAAAGACCTCAGCGAGCTCAATCTGGGCGACCCGGTGGTTCATTCAGCCCATGGCATTGGGCGTTACCGGGGTCTGGTGAATATGGGTGTGGGGCAATTGCTGGCCAACGGCACCGAAGAAATGCAGGAGTTTTTGCATATTGAATATGCAGACAAAGCCACCCTGTATGTTCCGGTGAGCCAATTGCAGCAAATCAGCCGCTACACCGGCGTGAGTGCCGATGAAGCCCCGCTGCACCGTCTGGGTTCCGGCCAATGGGATAAAGCCAAGCGCCGTGCGGCCGAACAAATCCGTGATGCCGCAGCCGAGTTGCTCAATATCTTCGCCCGACGTGCCGCCCGCGAAGGCCATTCGTTCCGTTACTCACCCAATGATTACGAGGTGTTTGCCAATGATTTCGGCTTTGAGGAAACAGCCGACCAGCGCGCTGCCATCCACGCCGTGATTCAGGACATGATTTCACCCCGTCCCATGGACAGGCTAATCTGTGGCGATGTTGGCTTTGGCAAGACCGAGGTAGCACTGCGCGCCGCCTTCATTGCGGTCACCGGGGGCCGCCAGGTGGCGCTGCTGGCACCCACCACCCTGCTGGCTGAACAGCACTACCAGACCCTGGTTGACCGTTTCAGCCGCTGGCCGGTGAAAGTGGCAGAAATGAGCCGCTTTCGCTCGACCAAAGAAATCACCGCTGCGATGAAAGGCATCGCCGATGGTACGGTGGACATTGTGGTGGGCACCCACAAATTGCTCAGCAAGGACACCCATTTCAAAAATCTGGGGCTGCTGATCATCGACGAAGAACACCGCTTTGGAGTGCGCCACAAAGAAGCCATGAAGGCCATGCGGGCCGAAGTCGACGTGCTCACACTGACTGCCACGCCCATCCCGCGCACCTTGGGCATGGCATTGGAGGGGCTGAGGGATTTGAGTGTGATTGCTACCGCACCGCAGCGCCGCCTGGCCATCAAGACCTTTGTGCGCACCGAGGGCAATGGGGTGATCCGCGAAGCGGTGCTGCGCGAGCTCAAACGGGGCGGGCAAATTTACTTTTTGCACAACGAGGTGGAAACCATCGAGAACCGGCGTGCCAAGCTGGAAGAACTGCTGCCCGAGGCGCGCATTGCCGTGGCTCACGGCCAGATGCCAGAGCGGCAGCTGGAGGCGGTGATGCGCGACTTTGTGGCCCAGCGTTACAACCTGTTGCTGTGCTCCACCATCATTGAAACCGGCATTGACGTGCCTACCGCCAACACCATCGTGATGAGCCGCGCCGACAAGTTTGGCCTGGCGCAACTGCATCAACTTCGCGGCCGCGTGGGCAGAAGCCACCACCAGGCCTACGCCTACCTGATGGTGCCTGACCTGGAAAGCCTGACCAAACAGGCGCAGCAGCGGCTGGACGCGATTCAGCAAATGGAAGAGCTGGGCAGCGGCTTCTACCTGGCCATGCACGACTTGGAGATTCGGGGTGCCGGCGAGGTGCTGGGTGAAAACCAGAGCGGCAATATGCTGGAAGTGGGTTTTCAGCTCTACAACGAGATGCTCTCCGAAGCTGTGCGTTGCCTCAAAGCCGGTCATGAGCCCGATCTGCTGGCACCGCTGAGCGTCACCACCGACATCAACCTGCATGCGCCCGCACTGCTGCCATCCGATTACTGTGGCGATGTTCACATGCGCCTGAGTTTTTACAAGAAATTGGCCACCGCCAAAGGCACGGAACAGATCGACGCCTTGCAGGAAGAAATTGTCGATCGCTTTGGCAAACTGCCCACACAAACCCAAACCCTGGTGGATGTGCACCGCCTGCGCGTGAGCAGCCAACCCTACGGCGTGGTCAAGGTCGATGCCGCCCCGCATCTGATCACCATCACTTTCCGCAAAAATGCGCCCATCGACGGCATGCGAGTGATTGAACTCATCCAGAAAAACCGCCATATCAAGCTCATCAGCAATGAAAAGCTGCGCATTGAACGCGAACTGCCCGAACCACGTGCCCGCGCCCAGATGGTGCGCGATGTCTTGCGCAGCCTTGGAGCGCCAGTGGCGCAATGAGAGACACCCCCTTTTCCTTGCTCAAAAACGCAGCCCTGACGATTGGCATATGCTTAAGCCTATGCTAAAGTGCACGAAATCACAGCAAGGAGGTGCCCCATGGCTGCTTCACCCACTCTTAAGCATGCACGTGCCAGCCACATCGCCTGCGAAACCATAGCGCCTTACGCAATAGAAACAGGGGCCAGAGCCGTCAAACTCTTTAGAAACGGGGCTAACCAAGCCGTGCGTATTCCCAAAGAGTTTGAGCTACCGGGGGTAGACGCCCTCATCCACCGGGAGGGCAACAAACTGATTATCGAGCCCGCTATCCAAAAGCCCGCCAAAGGCACTGCGGCGGCACTATTGGCGGCTTTGGACGAAATGGCAAAGCTCGGGCCGTGTGAGGACGAATTCCCAGATATTGGTGACGAAGGCTTGCTACCTTTGGACGACATAGACTTTAGCAAAAACACCCCATGACCAATGGTGCCACTTACCTGCTAGACACCAACATCATCAGCGCCCTGATGAAAGATAGAAACGGCGGAAACACCGCCACCGTGCGTGCGTGGGGCCAAAATCTGGCTGATTGCACACTAGTCACCAGTGTCGTCGTGCAGTACGAACTGCTATTCGGTTTGCTGCGCCACGGCACACCCCGCTTGCAAAAAGCCTACGACATCCAAATGACAAACCTGCTGGTGCTGCCACTGGATGAAGCCGTAGGCCCCCATTACGCCAGGCTGCGTTTGCACCTGGAAAAATCTGGCACACCCATCGGAGCCAATGACATCCTGATCGCTGCTCATGCCCTGTCTCTCGGTGCCACGCTAGTTAGTGCCGATACCGAATTCACCCGCGTGCCTGGCCTGAGCGTAGAAAACTGGTTAAAACCCTTATGAGCCAATATGGATATTGCATACGCAGCTTCAAAAACATAGCAAATGATGACTAACAAACCCATCTTCACCACCCCTAGCCCCGCTGCCCACAGCCTGGAAGTGCTACGCAAACACTTCCCCCAGGCAATTGAGACGGATAGCGAAGGCCGCATCCGCATCAACGCCTCCGCGCTGCAAATCGCCATAGACCCTGCCAACCCCGCCGGGGTGCAGGTGGAAGAAGACGGCTTCGAGCTGCGCTGGGTGGGCAAGCGCGAGGCCTACCACAGCGCCTTTGTGCCCGTGCAAAAAATTGTGCAGCCCAAACTCGAAGACAGTAAAAACTGGGACACCACCGGTAACCTGCTCATCAAGGGTGACAACATCGACGCCCTGCGCCTGCTGCGCCAAAGCTACTTTGGCAAGGTCAAACTCATCTACATCGACCCGCCCTACAACACGCAGAGCGACGCCTTTATTTATCGCGACGACTTCACCGCCAAACAAGGCGACGTGCTGGCCCAACTGGGCTACTCTAGAGACAACATCGACTACATCCAAAACATCTACGGAGCACGCACCCATAGCGGCTGGCTGAGTTTTATGTACCCGCGCCTGCTGCTGGCCAAAGACCTGCTGCGCGACGACGGTGTGATCTTTATCAGCATCGACGACAACGAACAGGCGCAATTGAAACTGTTGTGTGATGAGGTGTTTGGGCAGGAGAATTTTGTTGCAAATGTTCTATGGCAAAAGAAATATTCGGTGTCGAATGATGATCCCGGCATCGGTGTTATGCACGATCACATCTTGGTTTATAAGAAAAGTGAGGCCTTTGAACGCAACTTATTACCCCGCACCGACACGCACAATGCACGGTATGCGAACCCAGACAACGATCCGCGTGGTGATTGGACTTCAGGCGAATATGTCAGCAGCAAGTCCAAAACTGAACGTCCTTCACTCTGGTACTCAATCAAGCATCCCACAACCGGTGCAGAAGTATGGCCCGAAGAGCATGCAGTGTGGCGATACTCTTATGAAAAACATTTGGAAATGGAAACTGAGGGGCGATTGCACTGGGGACAAAACTATAGTTTCAAGAGACCTCGTCTTAAGCGCTACCTAAACGAAGTTCAACAAGGAATTGTTCCAAACTCATGGTGGACTTTTGATG
>JBILKC010000028.1:0-15590 GCA_044376885.1 Hylemonella sp.
AGCCGCTCCCGAAAAAGCAGCATCGCAAGTATCTGCCCACACGATAAGCTGGAACGACCGCCGTCTGGGCCCACAAACGCAGGATGTAGAACGAGACGTGGGCGACTTTGTTCTGCATCGCGCTGATGGCTGCTTTGCTTACCAGCTGGCTGTAGTGGTGGATGACGCTGCACTAGGCATCACGCACGTGGTTCGCGGCGAAGATCTGGCCGACAACACGGCGCGGCAAATTTTGCTGCAACGCGCATTGGGCTACCCTCTGCCCGCTTACCTGCACACGCCATTGGTGCTCGGGGCCAACGGTGAAAAATTATCCAAACAAAACGGCGCACAAGCGCTGGACACCAGCAACCCCCTGGTTGCGCTTCAGGCAGCCGGACATGTTCTGGGTATCCGTGTGGTCTCGAACCATGTGGCAGACTGGCTGGCGGCGGCTAGTTCTGCCTGGGCAGATCGGGTTCGCGCTCAACAACGCTGATCGAGTTTGGGGTGCCCAGATAGACACCAAAGCCGCACACCAAAGCAGAACACCGATTGCACAAGCGCCATAGTTAAAACAGGCCAGCTTAAAATCTGGGCGTGATAGACCCACAAATCCCCACGTTCAACCCCGGCACCCTCTCGCTGGAAGTCCCGGCAGCAACTCCGCCCAAAGACCGCCGCCGCCTGCCCCTGGCCGATGTGGCGTTTCCAAAAACCATCAAAAGTTATGTCAAACGCGCGGGCCGGACCACCAGCGGGCAGACCAAGGCATTTGAAGAACTGGGGCCGCATTTCATCTTGCCGTTTTCTCAAAATGCTATCGATTTTGAAGCGTTATATTCAGAAAATACAAGGGTAGACAGCGTAAATCCCCCGCAATACCAATCCAACGTGCTGGAGATCGGCTTTGGCATGGGGGAAGCCACCGCCCACATTGCAGCACTATTGCCGCAGACCCGCTTTCTTTGTTGCGAAGTGCATGAACCCGGCGTGGGTGCCTTGCTCAAACGCATAGCCGAGCAAGGTTTGAACAATATCCGCATCCTCCAACATGATGCGGTTGAGGTGATTGACCACATGCTGCCCTTCAACAGTCTGGACGGCATTCATGTCTTTTTTCCTGATCCCTGGCACAAAACCAAACACAACAAACGCAGGCTGATCCAGAGCGCTTTGGTGGCCAAGCTGGCCGCGCGCCTCAAACCCGGCGGCTATCTGCATTGCGCCACCGATTGGGAGCCTTATGCGCAACAAATGCTTGAGGTCTTGGGGGCGGAGCCGAACCTGAGAAACAGCAGCGCCCGAGCCAACGGATTCGCCGACAAACCCGACTACCGGCCCCTGACCAAGTTTGAGAACCGGGGCCTCAAACTTGGCCATGGTGTCTGGGATTTGGTGTTCACCCGGGTTTGAGACGCCCGCCCAACTCGCCAATCAGTCAACCGAGGCGATAAAGCCATGAAGCGTAGCGAACCCAACACCCGGCCACCCAGCCGTGACGGTGTGGGTGCGAGTTGTGTGGCGCTGTCAAGCATGCACACCAGGGACGAAGCCAACCCGGATGGCGCTTGCATTTTGCTGCTGGATTTTCTGGCCCGACGCATGCCCCACGTCCCGCGGGAGGTCTGGCATCGGCGCATGGCGCGTGGTGATGTGGTGGATGGGCAGGGCCAAGGGCTGCCGCCGGACTACCCCTACAGACCCGCCGGGCATGTGTATTACTTTCGTGAACTGGCTGCAGAGACCCCCATTCCTTTTGAGGCGCAAATTCTGCTGGAAGATGACCACCTGGTGGTGGTGGACAAACCACACTTTTTACCGGTCATGCCCTCGGGCAAGTACCTCCAGGAAACTGTGCTGGTACGCCTGAAACGCCAACTCAAACTCGATACGCTGGTGCCTGTCCACCGCATCGACCGCGACACCGCAGGACTGGTGATTTTCTCCAAGCAGCCGCAGAGCCGTGGCATGTATTGCGCCCTGTTCCGTGAGCGGCAGGTCCAGAAAATCTACCAGGCCATCGCGCCCTGGCGGGCAGACCTGGAACTGCCAAAAACCCTCCAAAGCCGGATTGTTCCGGCGCAACATTTCATGCTTCAGCAGGAAGTGGCTGGCCCACCCAATACGCTAACCCACCTGGAAGTTCTGGAGGTGCGGGGAAACCAGGCGCGCTACCAGCTCATACCGCTTACCGGCAAGCGCCACCAGTTGCGGGTGCACATGGCCTCACTGGGGCTACCGATCCTTGGCGACGGGCTTTACCCCACGCTCACCCCGGAAGGCCAAATTGACCATGCACAGCCCTTGCAACTCCTGGCCCAGTGCTTGAGCTTTACCGACCCTGTGACCCATGAGCCACGCCGTTTGACTAGCCGCAGACAGCTGGCATGGACCGTGCATGGATAAACCATGACGCACAATACATTCACTTTTGGAGTAACCATGATGAGTTCGCACACACGCTCTTGTTCAATGACCATCAAACGCGCCCTCTGGCCACGGTTGGCGATGTCGACACTGACGGCACTTGTCGCACTGACTGCCCTGGCCATGCAAACCGCACAAGCGCAGACACCTGCGCCCGTACCGGCCTCAGCACCGGCGGCAGACTTTCCCAAAAAGCCCATCACGCTGGTCGTGGGCTTCACGCCTGGCGGCATTTCGGACGTGTTGGCACGTGCGCTGGCAGTCAAGCTGACCAGCCAGATGGGACAAACCGTGATTGTCGACAACAAGCCGGGCGCAGGAACGCTGATCGCCGGTGAGTTTGTCGCCAAAGCCGCGCCTGATGGCTACACCCTGTGGCTGCAAGACATGTCCACCCATGCCGTCAACGTGGGTCTGTACAAGAAAATCCCCTACGATTCAATCAAAGACTTCACACCCATCACGCTGGTGGCCTCCACCCCACTCATCCTGGTGGTCAACCCGTCGCTTCAGGTGAACAACCTGGCCGACTTTGCCAAAGCAGCCAAGGCGAAAAAAGGCGGATTGGCTTACGCCTCTTCAGGCAACGGCACCATTCCCCACCTGACCACAGAGTCTTTCAACAGCCTGCTGGGCATTGAATCCGTGCATGTGCCCTACAAAGGCAGCTCGGCTGCAACCCAGGCCGTACTCTCAGGCGAAGTGGCCTACAACTTCTCCACCATGCCACCCGCCCTGGTACAAGTCCGTGCGGGCAAGTTGATTGCCCTGGGCGTAACCACGGCAAGGCGCGTGGCTGCGGCGTCTGACGTGCCCACCATTGCAGAAGGCGCATCTGCGGGCCTACCGGGTCTGGCGGGTTTTGAATTTGTGCTTTTCAGCGGCATTCTCGGCCCCAAAGGCATTCCACCTGCCATCGTGGCCAAAATCAATGCCGAATTTGTCAAGGCCGTCAACAGCCCCGAGATGAAACAGGTCTATACCACCATCGGCGCAGACCCGGTCACCAACAGCCCAACCGAATTTTTGGCCCATATGACGGCTGAAACCGCCAAGTATGTCAAAGCCGTCAACGCGTCGGGCATCAAAATCGACTGACCGTTCCTCTTTTTATTCCCAGCCTGACCCACCTCCATGCGCCCTCTGCTTCCCAAACACAACCGCTACGACTTTATTCCCCTGACCGAGCGCATGGACTACAGCTGGCCGGGTCAGAAGCGGCTGGCGCTGGTGCTGACCACCAACGTGGAATGCTTTGCTTTTGGTGCGGGCCTGGGCCATGACCCGGCCAAGACAGGCGAGCCGCAAACCCACCGCAACTATTCCTGGCGCGACTACGGCAACCGCATTGGCATCTGGCGCTTTTTTGACCTGTTTGACGAACTCAAGCTGCCGGTGGCTCACAACGTGAACAGCCTCCTTTACGAGTACGCGCCTCAGGTGATGGACGCCATTCGCAAGCGCGGGGATGAAATTGTGGCCCATGGCCGCACCAATGCCGAGAACCTGCGCGGCATGTGGGAAGCCGATGAAGAGCGCATCATCGGTGAAGTGGTAGCCACCTTTTTGCACCATGAAGGCAAAGCGCCTGCCGGCTGGATGGGCCCGGGCGCCTACGAGACCGCCCACACACCCGACCTGCTCAAGGAAGCCGGCTTCAAGTACCTGATGGACTGGCCGCTGGACGACCAACCGGTCTGGCTGCGCACCCGCAGCGGGCCACTGTTGTCGGTGCCCTACCCGATTGAACTCAATGATTCCCAGGTCGTGACGCACCGCAAACAGGATGGTCGCGAGTTTTGCGACATGGTCGTTGACCAGTTTGACGAAATGATTGAGCAATGCCAGCGTCATCCGCTGGTGATGAATGTGTCCATCCACCCCAACATCTTTGGCCAGCCGTTTCGCCTGCGCAATTTGCGCCTGGCACTGCAGCACTGCCTGAACCACCCGCACAAAGACCGGGTTTGGTTGACCCAGCCGGGCCAGGTGGCAGACTACTGCCTGTCGCTGCCTCCTGGGCTGATTCCGGGAAGTTGAGCAGGCAGCTAGCGTCCATCGCAACCGATCCGGACCCATACGACTCATTGGATTTGTTACGTGCATGGAAGCTCCGCCATGAAGTTTCGTCCGATTGGAATACTTGGCCTGAGCTACCGATAAGCTATTTGCGGTAAAAATGGCGCCCATGAAGCCTTTTCGTATTGGCGCTGGCGCAGGGTACTCGGGTGACCGCATTGACCCTGCACAGGCATTGGCTGAACACGGACAACTCGATGCGCTGGTATTTGAATGCCTGGCCGAGCGCACGGTGGCACTGGCACAGTTGCGCCGTCAGCACGACCCGCAACAAGGCTACGACCCCCTGCTGCAAGCACGCATGCGTGCGGTACTGCCTGCCTGCGTGGCTCAAGGGGTGCGCATTATCACCAATATGGGTGCAGCCAACCCACTGGCTGCCGGGCATGCCGTGCTGTCGGTCGCGCGTGAGCTGGGCTTGCCGCGTCTGCGGGTGGCCGTGGTGCTGGGCGATGATGTGCTGGACTGGGTACAGGCCCATGACGTGCCACTGCTGGCATCAGACCAGAGCGTTCGCAGCCTGGACGGACGGCTGATATCTGCCAACGCCTACCTGGGAGCAGATGCCTTGCTGCCAGCCCTGGCGTCCGGCGCGGATGTTGTGATCGCCGGACGTGTGGCCGACCCGGCCCTGTTTCTCGCCCCCCTGATGCATCACTTTGGCTGGCACGCGCAGGACTGGCAGCGCCTGGGCCAGGGCGTGGTGGTCGGCCATTTGCTGGAGTGCGCGGCACAGGTCAGTGGCGGCTATATTGCTGACCCGGGCTTTGTGGATGTGCCGAATCTGGCGGAGGTGGGTTTTCCGCTGGCCGAAGTACACGCCGATGGTTCTGCGGTGATCACCAAACTGCCAGGCACTGGCGGACGGGTGGACCGGATGACCTGCACAGCGCAGTTGTTGTATGAAATTGAAGACCCGGCGCATTATGTGCAACCCGATGTGGTGGCCAACTTTACCGGGGTGCGTTTCATGGAGTTAGCACCTAATCGGGTACAAGTAGAAGGTGGACTTGGCGCCGCACGTCCTGATCAACTGAAGGTGACGTTGGGCTACCGCGACGGCTTTATGGGGGAAGGCCAAATTTCTTACGCCGGACCGGGTGCACGGGCGCGTGGCGAATTGGCCCTGTCGGTTTTGGCGCAGCGCTTGCGCGTGCGTGGCTTGCAGGCGATGGAGCATCGCCTGGAGATGATCGGTGTCAATGCACTGCACGGGCCCACACTGGGGGCCGCACAGGAGCCGTATGAGTTGCGGGTACGCTGCACGGTGCGCACTGCAAATCGTGCACAGGCCGAGTGGGTGGGGCAAGAAGTGGAGGCTTTGTACCTCAACGGCCCGGCGGGTGGCGGTGGCGCCACCCAGTCGGTGCGCGAGGTGGTCGCTGTGGCGTCCGTCCTGATGCCTCGTGACGCCGTGGCCGCACGGTGCCAGATTTTGGAGCTCAGCGATGAAGCTGCGTGACATCGCCATGGCCCGCTCAGGGGACAAAGGCAAGCTTTCCACTTTAAGCGTGATCGCTTTTGACCCGGTCCATTTCCCGCTATTGGTCCGCACATTAACGCCCAGGCGCGTCGCTGAGCACTACCGTGATGTGGTTCGCGGCGAGGTGCAACGCTATCTCTTGCCAGCCTTGGGAGCCGTCCATTTTGTCATGCACGACGCCTTGGGCGGCGGCGTCACCCGCTCGCTGGCGCTGGACGCACATGGCAAGGCCTTGAGTTCGGCAATTCTGGATTTGGATATGAATCAGTCGCCGGATGATTTCACCGAGCCCTCATCCGATCCGTCATAACTGAACTGACGCCCTGACTGGCCCTGACTGCCCTAAACTTGAGGGTCTGGATACCAACACAAGGAGACAATCATGACAACATGGCTACGCAGTGCAGCTGCTTGTTTGACCCTGATGACCTGCGCCCTGGGGGCACAGGCTCAGCCCTACCCGAATAAACCGATCAAGGCCATCGTGCCTTTCGCACCCGGCAGTTCGACTGACCAGATTGGCCGGGCTTTTGCCGCGAAGATGTCAGAAACGCTGGGTCAGAACATCATTATCGAGAACCGCGCAGGCGTCAACGGCATGCTCGGTGCCGATGCAGTGGCCAAGTCTGCACCCGATGGCTACACGATTCTGATTGGCACCAACAGCACGAATGCGGCGCTCAAAAGCCTGATGAAGCAGCTGCCCTACGACCAGGACACCGCTTTTGCCCCGGTAGGCTACCTCGGCTCGGTACCGCTCATCATTGCGGTGAACAATGATGTACCTGCCAAGACCCTGCGTGAATTTATCGGCTTGGCCAAAGCCAAGCCCGGTGCTGTGATGTTTGCCAGCGCCAGCACCTCTCAGCTGGTATCGGCTGAAATGCTGGCCAGTATGGCGGGTGTGCAAATGACCAATGTGCCCTATCGAAGCGGACCTGCAGCCATGACCGACTTGATTGGTGGACAGGTCATGATGTTCAGTGCTGACTTTGGCGTCACCCTGCCGCAGGTCAATGCAGGCAAGATTCGCGGTTTGGCCGTTACATCTTCCAAGCGCTCACCGGCCATTCCTGATTTACCCACGGTCAACGAGGCGCTGGGCCTGAAGGACTATGAGCTGATTGCCTACTTTGCTATTTTTGCACCCGCTGGCACCCCCCCCGATGCCATTGCCAAGCTCAATGCAGCGATTAACGCGGCCGCCAATAGCAAAGAACTTCAGGAGCGCTTCGCATCGATTGGTTTTGCTGTGGAGCCCGCCACTCCTGAAGCGCTAGGGCAGCGTACGCGTCTGGAAACTGCGAAATGGGCCAAGGCCATCCGCGACGCGAAGATTGAACCCCAATAAACCGGGGACCATCAACGCCGCTGACTGAATCAGACTTCTCCTTTGGTTTCTGAAGACACAGGCAAAGGGCACATCAGATCAACGTCAAGCCAGCTGGTCCGCCAGCAAGCGGGCCACGTGCAAGGCTTCGCGCCGGGTACCGTCATGAATCTGGTGACGACAACTGGTGCCGTCGGCAACCACCAAGGCCCCGGGCTTGTTGCGTATGGCGGGCAACAGGCTTAGCTCGGCCATTTGCCTGGACACCTCAATATATTGAGCCTCATAGCCGAAGCTGCCCGCCATGCCGCAGCAACTGCTCTCGATTAGCTCGGGCTGGGCACCTGGAATCAGTTTGATCACCGCCAGAATTGGCGAGACCGCATCAAACGCTTTCTGGTGACAGTGACCGTGCAGCAGGATGGCCCGGTCTAGGGGCTTTAGCCTTGCCTGGAGCTCTTCCAGCCGGCCCGCAATGGCCTCACGGGCCAGAAATTCTTCCAGCAGAAATGCGTTGTCACTCAAGGTCTGGGCCTCAGGCCCCAGGCCTAGGGTGAGCATTTCATCGCGCAGCGTGAGCAGGCAGGACGGCTCCAGCCCGACAATGGCAATTCCCTGCTGGGCAAAGGGTAAAAGCGCATCCAGAACTTCTTGGGCTTTTACCCTTGCCTGTGCCACCATGCCGGTCGCAAGGTAGGTTCGACCACAGCACAAGTGTTTGCCATCTGCTACTTTTTTAGTAGCTATATGCACAGCATAGCCGGCGGTTTGAAGCACTTTGAGTGCTGCACTGGCGTTGTCGGACTCAAAATAGCCGTTGAAGGTATCGACAAAAAACACCACCGGTTTGGTGGCCTTGAACACCGCATCGCGACCGATAACGCCTGCAGAGGTCAAACCCGTATCCGGGGTATTGAAAAAATGCCGGCTTTGCCATTGCGGCAGCGTTCTTTGGGCCGAAAAACCCAGTAACTTTTCGCTCAAGCGCGCCATCAGGGGCCACTTGTCGCGCAAGTTCAGCAGCGGGGCCAGGCGGCTGGCCAGGTGCGCATAGTCGGGCAGTTGGCCGATCAGCTTGTCTTTGAGTGTATGGCCGTGCCTGGCCTTGTAGTGGCTCAAAAACTCCACTTTCATTTTGGCCATGTCCACGCCGGTGGGGCAGTCGCGTTTGCAGCCCTTGCAGCCCACGCACAGCTCCATCGCCTCCTTCACCGCCTCACTGCTCAGGGCGTCGTGTCCGCTCAAGCCCTCGATCTGTCCGCTCAGGGCCAAGCGCAGTGTATTGGCGCGACCCCGGGTCGTGTGCTTTTCATCGCGCGTCACCCGGTAGCTTGGGCACATGGTGCCGGTATCAAACTTGCGGCAGTGGCCGTTGTTATTGCACATTTCCACCGCCTTGGCCAGACCCATGGCCGGATCGCCGCCGGTGCCTGGCTGCGTGGTCACTTCGGTCACGGGGTCGCTGCGCAGATTCCAGGCGCTCCAGTCCAGTGCGGTCTGGATGGGGATAACCCGGTACTCAGGCGGGAATCGCATCAGCCGGGTATCGTCCATGCGCGGCGGGTTGATCATGCGCCGCGGGCTCAGCAGATTGGCGGGGTCCAGCTGCTGTTTGATCTGCGCAAAGGCACGGGTGATCGTGGGGCCGAATTGCCATTCAATCCACTCCCCGCGACACAGACCATCGCCATGCTCGCCGCTGAAAGCGCCCTTGTACTTGCGCACCAGCTCGCTGGCCTCTTCACCAATAGCGCGCATTTTGGATGCGCCATCGCGGCGCATGTCCAGGATGGGTCTCACATGCAATGTGCCCACCGATGCATGCGCGTACCAGGTACCACGGCTGCCGTGTTTGGCAAACACTTGGGTCAGCGCATCCGTGTATTGCGCCAAATGTTCAAGTGGTACCGCGCAGTCTTCAATAAAGCTGACGGGTTTGCCGTCGCCCTTGAGGCTCATCATGATGTTCAGGCCGGCCTTGCGCACCTCCCAAAGGTTTTTCTGCGCGGCATCATCCGTCATTTCAACCACACTGCCGCTCAGGTTCAGGTCACCCATCAATTCAACCAGCTGCCTGAGCTTGGGCAGTAGTGCCGCCTTGGTGGGACCAGAAAACTCAACCAGCAGCACGGCCTCGGGCTTGCCGCCGTTGATCTTTGGTGACAGGGCGGTACGGATGGTGGGCGCAAATGCCGGGTTTTGCAAAGACAACTCGATCATGGTGCGGTCGACCAGCTCTACGGCCGTCAGCGTGGCCTCGCCGCTCAGTCCATTACCGGCCACACCACCGGGATAGCCCAACTTGACGATGTGCTGGGCTGCATCCATGGCTGCGTAAAAGGTGGGGAAGTTCACCACCCCCAGTACCTTGGCGCGGGGCAGCTCGCTCAAGTGCAGGCGCAATGAACGCGTCATGGCCAAGGTGCCTTCGCTGCCCACCAACAGGTGTGCCAGGTTGACTGAGCCGTCCCGGGTGTACGGCTTTTCGCTCTGGTTGTGAAAAATATCCAGGTTGTAGCCCGCCACCCGGCGCAGCACCTTGGGCCAGTACTGCTCAATCTCGGTCTGGTTTTCTATGGCCAGATCGCGCACAAAATCGGCAATCTGCCGCATGCGCCCGCTGGTCTGGCCGTAGCTGGTGAAATCCAGCAAGCTGCCATCCATCAGCCACGCCTGTGTACCGATGACGTTGTGAACCATATTGCCATAAGCCAATGACCGGCTGCCGCAGGAGTTGTTGCCCGCCATGCCGCCCAGGGTGGCTTGTGCACTGGTGGATACGTCCACCGGGTACCAGAGACCATGGGGTTTGAGCGCCGCATTGAGATGGTCCAGTACCAGACCGGGCTCGACGCTCACCTCGCGGTTTGCAAGGTCCAGCGCCAGAATGTGGCGCATGTGTTTGCTATGGTCAATCACCAAGCCGGCACCCACCGTCTGGCCGCACTGGCTGGTGCCGCCACCGCGCGGCACGATGGGAACCTGCAGATCGCGGCAGATATCCAAGGCCACGGCAACGTCTTGGGCCTGCGTGGGGACAAACACACCCACCGGCATTTCCTGGTAAATCGAGGCATCGGTGGCATAACGGCCCCGGTCTGCCGGGGAGAACAACACCTCGCCTCGGGTCTGAGCAGTTAACCGGGCCGCCAAGCGGCCGGCCACTTCGTTGCTGATGCGTGAAACAGCGTCGTAGGCCTGGGCCTCGGTTTGCTGGGCTATTGGCAAGGGTGCGTTCATGGTTTCCTCAGCAAATCCAGAACCACATCGCGCTTGTGGTTCAAGTGGTCCAGCAACACGCTTCGCATGGCCGTCGCATCGCGGGCTTCAAGGGCTGCAATCATCTGGTCATGCTCGACCATGGCACGCTTCCATTTGTCGCCATCCTGGTTGGAACGAAATCGCAGGGCCTGTAGCCGCGCGTTGACCTGCTTGTAGGTATCGGTCAAAACCGGGTTGCGCGCAGCCAGGTTAATGGCCAGATGAATAGTGGCATTCAGGCGGTAATAGGCTGAGAGATCCTGCCGGGTGAAGGCCGCCTTCATTTCATAGTGCAATGCCTTGATTTCATCAAGCTCGCTGTCGGTGATGCGCTGGGCCGCCAGTTCACCCGACTGGGCTTCCAGGCCCGCCATCACCTCAAAGGTGTTGAGTACATCGGCCTCGGAAAGCTGTACCGCAATGGCTCCCCGGTTGGGCAGCAACTCCACCAGGCCTTCAACCGCCAGCATTTTGATGGCTTCGCGCAATGGCGTGCGGGACACCTTGAGTTCTTCGGCCAGGGCGCGTTCATTGAGTTTTGCGCCAGGCACGATCAAGCCTTCCAGCAGCATCTGGCGCAGCGTTCGGGCCACCTGCTCATGCAAAGAGGTTGGCGGGAGTGACAAAATCTCAGCACCAGTCATATTTTGTATGCAAAATTTGTATGATTTTCATATTATTTTTGCAAATTCTAGGCTAAATACTGTTGACAAAACTATTTTGTATGCAAAAAATCCTCAATCCTTAGAAAGTTTCTCCACCATGCTGAACACCGATTTCCACCCCACAGGCCGTCACTTCCTTCAAATTCCGGGGCCTTCCCCGGTACCCGACCGCGTTCTTCGTGCCATGAGCTTGCCCACCATTGACCACCGGGGCCCCGAGTTTGGCGCGCTGGGCCTCAAGGTGCTGGCTGATATGAAAAACATCTTCCAGACCCAACAACCGGTCATGATTTATCCGGCTTCCGGTACCGGCGCCTGGGAGGCGGCGATGGTCAACACCCTGAGCCCGGGCGACCACGTGCTGATGTACGAAACCGGTCACTTTGCCTTTCTCTGGCACCGTCTGGCCACCCGTCTTGGGCTGCAGGCTGAAGTCATTGCCCAGCCGGGCTCCGAAAACGGTATTCCGGCAAGCTGGCGACGCGGTGTTCAGGCCAACCTGATAGAAGAGCGTCTGAAAGCCGACGCCGGCCACAGCATCAAGGCCGTGTGTGTGGTGCACAACGAGACTTCCACCGGTGTGACCAGCAATATCGCAGCGGTGCGCAAAGCCCTAGACGCGGCGAAACACCCGGCCTTGCTGCTTGTAGACACCATCTCCGGCCTGGCGTCGGCCCAGTACCGGCACGATGCCTGGGGCGTGGATGTGTCCATCAGCGGCTCACAAAAGGGCCTGATGCTGCCGCCCGGCATGAGCTTTAACGCGTTGTCCCCCAAGGCCATCGAAGCCAGCAAAACAGCCAAACTGCCGCGCAGTTTCTGGGCTTGGGACGAAATCATAGAGATGAACAAAGCCGGCTACTTCCCCTACACGCCCAACACCAACCTGATGTATGGCCTGAGCGAAGCTTGCGACTTGATCCTGGGCCAAGGCCTGGACACGGTGTTTGCCCGGCATTTGCGCTGGGCCGAGGGCGTACGCGCTGCGGTTAAGGCCTGGGGTCTGGAGATTCAGTGCGCGGATGCCAACCTGTACTCGCCCATCCTCACCGGCGTGATCACCCCGGCAGGCGTTGATGCGGATGCGGTGCGAAAGATCATTTATGAGCGCTTTGACTGCTCTTTGGGCACCGGGCTGGGCAAGGTCAAAGGGCGCATGTTCCGCATTGGCCATCTAGGTGACAGCAATGATCTGACCCTGGTGGCCACTGTGGCCGGCTGCGAAATGGGCCTGAAGCTGGCCGGGGTCAAACTGGCCGGCTCAGGCGTACAGGCCACCATGGATTACTTTGCCAGCCACCCGGCCGCACTGTCACTGAAAAAAGCAGCCTGAATTCAAGCTGCATGTTGATCCCTATCCTGTTGATCTTATAAAAAACGCGGAGACTTTCATGAAACGCAGAATTTTCGTTACCGCAGCTGCGGCCTCGCTGGCCACGCCCATGCTTCATGCCCAAACCCTGCCCAGCGGCACCATGCGCATCATTGTGGGTTTCCCGCCTGGAGGGGGCACCGATGCGCTGGCCCGCGTGGTCGCCCAGAAACTCTCGGTCATGTGGAACAACACCATCGTGATTGAAAACAAGGCCGGCGCTGCGGGCGTGATTGCGGCTGATTTTGTGGCCAAACAGCCGGCCGACGGCAACACCCTGCTGATGGCACACATCAACAGCCACGCGCTGGCACCCAGCCTGCAGCCCAAGCTCACCTATGTGGTTGAGCGTGATTTTTCACCCATCGCGCTGGTGGGGGTAACGCCCAATTTGCTGATCTGCAATGAATCTCAACCCGCCAAAACCGTCAAGGACCTGGTTGCGCTATGCAAGGCCAATCCCGGCAAAATCAGCTTTGCCTCTGCTGGTGGCGGCTCTGCTCAGCATCTGGCGCTGGAAATGTTCAAGCTGCAGGCCGGTATTTTTGCCCTGCATATCCCCTACCGTGGTTCCGGCCCTGCCCTGGTTGATCTGATTGGTGGCCAGGTGAATTACTGTTTTGAAACCATGACCTCAGCAACGCCGCATGTCAAAAGCGGCAAGGCCATCGCCCTGGCACAGACCCGCTTGAAGCGCGCCAAGGGCCACCCCACGGTGCCTACCATGGACGAGCAGGGCTTCCCCGGCTTTGATGCCACTACCTGGTATGGCCTGGTTGGACCCGGAAAATTGCCAGCTGCCATGACCGCCCGGATGAACGAAGACATCAACAAGGTACTGGCCATGCCCGATGTGATGGAAAAACTTGACCAGTTTGGTGCTGAAGATGGGGGCGGAACTTCACAACGGTTTGCAGATTTCATCCGAACTGAGCAGCAAAAGTGGGCCAAGGTTGTAAAAGAAGCTAAAGTATCTGCTGACGCCTAAATAAACAAATTTAAAGATGCATGGTGATTTCTCGAGCACAAGCTCGACGGCCCGAGGAATTTTGATTCAAACGAATCTAACCAAGGTCCTGAGCGAACAGATACACGAACTGGCTGGCAGTATTCTCCTGCAGCTGGGTACGCCCGATCTTGCATACCATGTAGATGTGCGCACTGGCATGAATGGGCGGGGGGAGTTCCTTCAGCTCCACCTCAACGAATCCAAAACGCTGGCCTGGGCACCCGGTTTGGACACCCTGGCACTGGCACAAACGCTCCATCTCTCCCCCCACACAAGCCCCGACGATTTGAACCGTGAAATTGTGGTGGCCATGCTGATGGGGCCGATCGCTTTTGAGTTTCCGAGTATTAACGAGCTGCTGTCTTCTGTCAGGATCCGTCAGAATATTGTTCAGGCCACCCGGAAAACTGCTCTTGCATTTGATACGCAACACGCAGAGCGCCCGCAGGACTGCTGGGCCTACCATGAGGGCTTGGGTTTCACGCTGTTGCCAGGGGTCCCACTCATCAAGGCACTCACCAAAGCCACCCAACCCGCCAATTCGGGCACGCTGTATTCTTTTTCCTGCTACCGGGCTACCGAATACCTGATCCTTTTGGGCATTGCGCAGGAGTTGGAGCAAAGCAATCCAGCCTTGCTGGAAGAACTGCAACAACTCTGGTCGCAACGGGCGGTCATGTCGGGCGAATTCCACGATGTGTTTTTGCATGAGCAGGGCAGTATGGACAACCCGCTGCCCGCACACTACTACGTGCCCGGAGACCGTACCTGGTTTCGCAACCCGCACGAGGCTTCGGCCGATGCTTCGGGGTTTGAGGGCTCGTGGGTGATGTACATGGGAAATGGCGAATTCACCAATTTCTGGAAACCCTCCAGCCCCTATACCCTGACCTACAAATGCCTGGAGATCTTTCACTGGCGACATGGCTTGTATCGGGATGAAAGCGGTGAGGCCAGGATAGACGAGACCAAAGTGGATCTGCTGGTTCATGAAAGCCTGAAAAACCCCAGCGAGGTCACACGTATCGTAGCGCTGATGTCGCGATACCGGGAACCGCGGGGTGTATATACCGATGCCGGAGGCTGTATCGATACCACGCGCGAGTTTGCACGCTGGGTCCAACCGGGAACATCGGACTTGGTATTACCCAAGAAATAGCCCAACTTCTTGATCAATCTTCCGTGAATAACCGTCATACGCACATCGATGCGGTGAAATGCGTAGCCGCAATGCTCATCGTGCTGCATCACTTCACGGTCTATGGCCCCATCGCGCTGGCCATGGACAACATAGCACCCGCCCCGATGACCTGGCTTTTTCAATACGGGGGGATCACGGTTCAGGTGTTCCTCGTCATCAGCGGTTACCTGACCGCAGGAAGTCTTGCGCCGCATGGCCGCTTGCTTGTAGCTTCACCCTGGCAGGCAATTCTCAGGCGCTATCAGCGGCTGGTGTTGCCCTATGCCATCGCCCTGGTTATGGCCATACTCAGCGCCGGCCTGGCCCGGCAATTTCTGGGTGACGACTTCATTCCTGAAGCTCCTGAGCTGCTGCAGATGCTTGCGCATACGCTGCTCCTTCATGGGGTCACTGACAGCGAGGCTTTGTCTGCCGGGGTCTGGTACGTGGCCATCGATTTTCAACTTTTCGTGTTGATGCTGCTGTTACTCTGGATCGGACGCATGCAGGCGAAATTGGCACAGTTGCTGGTTGTGATCAGCATGGTCACATCCCTGCTTTACTTCAACCGATACCCCGAATGGGACAACTGGGCGATCTATTTTTTCGGCTCCTATGCGCTGGGTGCGGTAGCCTTCTGGTTCGCGCACGCCAGACGGCTGGTTTGGGGCCTGAGCCTCTTGACCTTGGTGGTGCTGGTGGCGCTGGTTTTGTCATTTCGGGAACGCATTGCCCTGGCCCTGGTCGTCGCAGTGTTTCTGGCTCTGAGTCACCGCAAGGGCAATGGGCCGGCTTTGAACAA
>JBILKC010000230.1:0-4809 GCA_044376885.1 Hylemonella sp.
AGCCCTGCCGGTCTGGTCAGCCACCACCATATCCAGACCAGCTACCTGGATGAACAGGGTCTGTCTGAGCTGGTGCAATGCTGCGCGGCCATCACCACCGAGTTCGAGAACGTGCCGGCCCCCGCGTTGCGCACGCTCGGGGCGCAGCGACAGGTCGCCCCGGCGGCTGATGCGGTGGCCATAGCGCAGGACCGCGCCCGGGAAAAAGCACATTTTGAGCAATTTGGCAGTGACAACGGTGTCACCGTGGCACCTTACGCGGTGATCGAAACGGCCGACCAGCTTGCGGCTGTGTCGGACAAGCTGCTGCCCGGCATACTCAAGACCATGCGCATGGGCTATGACGGCAAGGGCCAGATTCGGGTCAAGACGCGTGCTGAATTGGCCCAAGCCTGGAGCGATCTTCAAGGCGTGCCCTGTGTGCTGGAGCAGTTGCTGGCGCTCAAGGCGGAATGCTCGGTGATCGTGGCACGCGGCTGGAGCGGCCGCTGCGTCAACTTCCCCGTGCAGCGCAACCTGCACCGCGCCGGAATCCTCGCGATGACTGAGGTTTTTGAGGAAAATATGCCTCAAGCCCTTGCTGATAAAGCAATAGCAGCTACCAAATCAATAGCGAATGGCTTGGGCTATGTGGGTGTGCTGTGCGTTGAGTTCTTTGTGCTACAGGACGACACGCTGGTTGTGAATGAAATGGCACCTCGCCCTCACAACAGCGGCCACTACACCCAGGATGCCTGTGACCAGTCGCAGTTTGAGCTGCAGGTGCGCACGCTGGCCGGCCTGCCCCTGGTACAGCCGCGCCAGCACAGCCCGGCCATCATGCTCAATCTGCTGGGCGATATCTGGCAGGCGTTCAACGACGCCCCGCCCTGGGACCAGGTGCTGGCCCTGCCCGGCACCCACCTGCACCTGTACGGCAAGCTCAAGGCCAACAAAGGCCGCAAGATGGGGCACTTGAACATCACCGGATCGACCGTGGCCGAGGTGCGTGCCACCGCACGGGCCGCCGCCGCGCTGCTGGGTATTGAGCCGTTCTTTGAGCCGTTCTGATGGTGCTTGCCCCAACCACAACCGTTGTTGGGCTGGCTGCCGCTGCCTTGCGCCGCGGTGAGCTGGTCGGCTTTCCCACCGAAACCGTGTATGGCTTGGGCGCGGACGCTGACAACGAGGCGGCGGTAGCCAAAATTTTTGACGCCAAAGGCCGTCCCCGCAACCACCCGCTGATCGTGCATGTGTCCGCGCATGACGGCGGCATCTCGGGCGTGGCGCACTATGCAGCCCAGACGCCGGACTTCGCGCAGCAACTCATGTCCGCCTTCTGGCCTGGCCCCTTGACCTTGATCCTGCCGCGTCTGACGGGCGTGGGTGCTGTGGCCGCAGGCGGTCAGGCCAGCATTGGTCTGCGTTGCCCCTCACACCCGGTGGCGCAGGCTTTGCTGCAGGTCCTGCGGCAACCCGGCGCGGATGAGCCGGTGGTCTGGGGCCTTGCCGCACCCAGCGCCAACCGTTTTGGCCGGGTAAGCCCCACCACAGCCGCGCATGTGACGCAGGAGCTGGGCCACGATTTGCTGATTCTGGAGGGGGGCGCTTGCGAGGTCGGCATCGAGTCCACCATCATTGACTGCACCCGCGGTCAGCCGGTGCTGTTGCGCCCGGGTACCATCACTGCGGCGCAGGCGCAAGCGGCGTGCGGGCAAGCGGTAATGACCGAACAGGAATTTGCAGCCCATAACCAGGCCCGCGATGCGGGGCTTTTGTCGCACCTGCCAAGTGCTCAAAGACCCCCAAGTGCACTAAGTGCCCCGCGCGCTTCGGGCACGCTGGAGTCGCACTACGCGCCCAATGCCCAGGTGCGGCTGATGGAGGCCGCAGACTTGCAAACCGCCATCACCTTGTTGGGTCGCGACCTGGAAGGCGGTAAAGCCCGCATTGCGGTGTATGCCCGTGCCGCCCTGACAACCCCGTCCGGCGCACTGCTGATGCGGCGCATGCCCGACGACGCTGCGGCCACGGCCCAGCAGCTGTTTGCCGTGCTTCGCGAGTTTGACGCGCAGGGTGTGAACCTGATCTGGGTTGAAACGCCGCCCGACCAACCCGACTGGGCCGGTGTGCGTGACCGCCTGCAGCGCGCAGCCGCTTGAAAAAAGAAACCCTCAAGCCCGAAGACTTGAGGGTAAAAAGTGTCTTACATACAACACTTTGGAGACAAGCGGGGCATGCATTGAGTTGGTGCGAAACACCCGCAATACATGCTGACCCCTAACTCCAAGCAATATCAATGCCAGTTGGCTGATTTCAGGGCGCGTCCTTCATGGCCCATTCCACCAGGGCGTCTATGGCCGGGCGGGCGGCGTTGGCATTGGGGTGATTGGCAATGGCCACCACCACATAGCGTTTGCCGCTGGCGGCATGCACATAGCCGGCCACGCCTGTGACATCACGCAGACTGCCGCTTTTCAGGTGGGCATTGCCCTGAGCGCGGGATTTGACGCGTCTGAGGGTTCCATCCACACCTGAAATGGGCAAAGAGGACACCAGTTCGGGCATCAGGCTGCTGCGCCAGGCCAACTGCAGCAGTTGCGCCAGTGCCAGTGCACTGATGCGCTCGTGGCGGGACAGGCCAGAACCGTTGTCCAGCACCGGGATATCGTTGCCACCCAGGCGTTCTTTCCACCAGCTCTGCAGCCATTCGCGCGAACCGGCTAGCGTGCCCACGCCACGGGCCTGCAGGCTGAGCGTTAAAAACAACTGCTGGGCCATCACGTTGTTGCTGAACTTGTTGATGTCGCGCACCACCTCGGCCAGTGCCGGGGACGTCATCTCAAACAGCGGGGTTAGCCCGGCTGGTACTTTGCCTTCAAGCACCTTGCCGTTGATCTGTCCGCCCATCTCACGCCAGATGCCCTCAATGGCACGCACAGCAAAGGTGGCCGGCTCGGCATACGCCACAGGCCAGGCTTTTTCGCCACAACTGGCCGGGTAGCTGCCCAAAAAGCGGATGCGGTTGGGGTCTGCCAGGTCCGCCTTGAGGGCGCTGCGGTAATCGCCGCATTCCCCGCTGGCTAGCGGCACTGAGGCCTGCATCTGCACCCCGGCCAGTGGCGGCTCAAAGTTGACACGCGCCAGGCTGCTTGCAGCCGAAGTGCCGTTAACCGGTGTGCCCTGTCGCTCGGGCACAAAGGTCATGACCAGCGATTTGTAGTTCAGCAGCAAAGCGTCGGGCGTGGCGTTGTAGGGGCGCAGGCGTTCGCCGTCAAAGTCTCCGGGGTCGGGTGCGGCGGTCTCAAACGCGCTGCGGTCAAGCACGATGTCGCCGGCAATCGTCTTGATGCCCAGGCCCTGCACCCGGCGCAGCAGCAACCACACACGCTCCATCACCAGCTTGGGGTCGCCTTGGCCTTTGATATAGAGTTTTCCAAACAAGGTGCCGTCCCGCACTAGGCCTTCCAGATAGACCGGTGTGGTCCAGACAAAGGTGGGCCCCAGTGTGTCTAGCGCGGCCATGGTGGTGACCAACTTCATCACCGAGGCCGGATTGACCTGAACATTGGCGCGATAACTCAAGCGGGCCGGTGCCCGCCCCTCAGCATCCACCACCAGGAAAGTCATGGCATCGCGCGGAACTTTGGCCCGGCTCAGGGCAGCCTCTACCTCCGCCGGTAAAGGGCTTGGCAGGGGCTGGGCATGAGAAACGCCCACCCCCAGCACTGCTGCGGTGACAACAGCCCCCGCAACACAATGGCGCAGCAGGGCTACAAGAAAACTTTTAAGGTTGAAGACAGAAGCACGCATGGTGCCCAGAGTCTAAGCCGGTGCTCTTGGCAACGGCGGCATCAATTACTCCAGGCGGGCACCCGATTGTTTGGCCAGGTTTTCCCAGACCGGCAGGTCACGGGCATAAATGGCGGCAAATTCATCGGGCGTGCTGCAGCGGGTTTCAAAGCCCATGGCGGCAATGCGCGCCTGCACATCGGCCAACTGGCAGGCCAGCCTGATTTCTTCCGA
Organism: Hylemonella sp.; assembly: GCA_044376885.1. Lineage (GTDB taxonomy): Bacteria > Pseudomonadota > Gammaproteobacteria > Burkholderiales > Burkholderiaceae_C > JBEIGE01. Next base: position 4,006 of record JBILKC010000230.1, read on the forward strand.
AATTTTGAGCACGATCGCTCGCGGTGTGCCTGCGGGTGCGGCCATGGCCAGCCAGCCGGTGACCCGGTACGTGTCATCTTTGAGGCCCTGCTCAGACAGCGTGGGCACATTCGGCATGGCGCTCATGCGGCGTTCGCCGGTCACGCCTATGGCTTTGAGCTTGCCGGCATCGATTTGCGGTTTGGCCACCAGCAGACTGGAGTAGGCCATATGGATCTGCCCGCCCATCAGGTCCTGGATCATGGGCGCTTCGCCTTTGTAGGGCACATGGGTCATGTCTGCGTTCTGGGTCTGGCTCATGTACGCACCCGCCATGTGGGCTGCCGAGCCTGAGCCCCAGGAGCCGTAGGTGAGCTTGCCTTTGTTGGCCTTGACATAGGCCACCAGTTCCGGGCCGGTATTGGGTGGCAGGTTGGGGTTGGCCACCAGCACAATCGGTGCAACCGCGATCAGGGACACCAGCGACAGGTCTTTTCGCGGGTCATAGGGCATTTTGTCAAACAGGAACTGGTTGGTCAGCATGGAACCCGTCAGGCCCAGCACCACGGTGTGTCCATCGGGCGGCGCTTTGGCCACCAGGTCTGTGCCCAGATTGCCTCCGGCGCCCGGCTTGTTGTCCACCAACACCGGTTGCCCCAGGCGGGGCGACAGTTTGTCGGCCAATAAGCGTGCCAGGGCATCCGTCGCACCCCCGGCCGGGAAAGGCACCACGATGCGGATGGGCTTGCCCGGAAAGGTCTGTGTCTGGGCCTGAGCCAGATTGCAGGTCAGGGCGATCAATGCGGTGAACAGCAGGCCGAATTT
>JBILKC010000231.1:0-4746 GCA_044376885.1 Hylemonella sp.
ATGAGGAGGCCACAAGCATTATTGAAGAACGTGGCGAGATAGAAGTCGGATGCGAATTTTGCGGTGCTCAGTACCGCTTTGATGCAGTCGATACCCTTCATCTCTTTAAAGCTGATGGTGAAATCCCGCCCTCTAGCGAACATGTTCAATAAAAGAAATCGCCCTTATTTAGCGAATTGAACATATATTTCATTGGGCTTGACCATGGTGAGTTCCAACCTTGCCTTTTCTTCAATGGTACCCAGACCTTCCTTGAGGTCACGTACCTCTTCTGACAAACGGTCATTGGTCCGCTGGGCTTGCGCATTCTTTTCCCTTTTGGTTTTCAGCTCGTTGACCATTTGAGAAACGTTAGGAAGGCTACCCCGGCCCAACCACAATTGGGCCTGTAAAACCAATAGCAGCAAAATGAGAGCTGCAGGAGCAATGCGTTTGCTGATCATGCATTAGCGCAGGTTGTAGAACGCCGATCGCCCCGGGTAGCTTGCGATTTCTCCAAGGTCTTCCTCAATGCGCAAAAGCTGGTTGTACTTGGCCATACGGTCCGAACGGCTTAACGAGCCAGTTTTGATTTGCCCGGCATTGGTGCCAACGGCTATATCCGCAATGGTTGAATCTTCGGTCTCGCCGGAGCGGTGGCTGATCACTGCCGTGTAGCCTGCACGCTTGGCCATCTCAATGGCTGCAAAAGTTTCTGTCAATGTACCTATCTGGTTGATTTTGATCAGGATTGAGTTTGCAATGCCCTTCGTGATGCCTTCTTTGAGAATTTTCGTATTTGTTACGAACAGGTCATCACCAACTATTTGGACTTTCTTCCCAAGGCGCTCAGTGAGGATTTTCCAGCCATCCCAATCGCCCTCTGCCATACCGTCTTCAATGCTGATGATGGGGTATTTATCGACCCATGTCGCCAGAATATTGGTCCACTCCTCGGATGTCAGAGTTAGGCACTCACTTTCAAGATGGTATTTGCCATCTTTGTAGAACTCACTCGCAGCGCAGTCCAGACCCAGGGCAATTTGTTCCCCGGCAACGTAACCGGCTGCATCAATGGCTTCAAGAATCATCTGGATGGCAGCTTCGTGGTTGGTTACATTGGGCGCAAAACCTCCCTCATCACCAACAGCAACGCTCATTCCCTTGTCATGCAGGATTTTCTTGAGCGCGTGAAACACCTCGGCACCATAACGCACGGCTTCGCGGAAACTGGGCGCACCGACCGGAATAATCATTAACTCCTGCAAGTCGAGGTTGTTGTTGGCATGCGCGCCGCCATTGACGACATTCATCATTGGAACTGGCATCTGCATGGCACCCATGCCGCCAAAATAACGGTACAACGGCAAGCCAGCTTCTTCTGCAGCAGCGCGTGCAACCGCCATGGAGACAGCCAGCATGGCATTGGCTCCAAGCCTGGACTTGTTATCGGTACCATCAAGATCAATCAGAGTTTTATCAAGAAATGCCTGCTCCGAGGCATCCAGGCCCAGCACGGCTTCGGAAATTTCCGTGTTGATATGCTCAACTGCTTTTAGAACGCCTTTTCCCAAGTAACGCTTTTTATCACCGTCACGCAGTTCAATGGCTTCCCTTGAGCCGGTAGAAGCGCCTGAGGGCACAGCAGCACGGCCCATGGTGCCTGACTCAAGCAGAACATCACATTCAACGGTTGGATTCCCGCGTGAATCCAGAATCTCGCGACCAACAATGTCAACGATAGCGCTCATACTTTTCTTTCTAAATAAGTCATCAGATGCAAAAAATCATTTGCCAAAACTGTCTTCAAGGTAAGGCCGCTTTTTAGATACTTGATCGATCTCCATCAGAGTTTCGAGCAAGGCCCGCATAAATTTCAGCGGAACAGCATTCGGTCCATCACTCAAGGCCTTGGCGGGGTCGGGATGCGTTTCCATAAAAACCCCTGCTACACCAGCGGCGACTGCAGCCCGTGCCAGAACTGGCACCATTTCTCTCTGGCCGCCACTGCTAGTTCCCTGGCCGCCAGGCAGTTGCACGGAATGCGTGGCATCAAATACAACTGGTGCTCCTGTCTCCCGCATGATGGACAGGCTGCGCATGTCGCTCACCAAATTGTTGTAGCCAAAAGAGACCCCACGTTCGCAAGCCATGAAATTATCTTCGTTCAAACCGGCCGCGCGAGCGCAAGCGCGTGCTTTGTCGATCACATTTTTCATGTCATGTGGTGCCAGAAACTGCCCCTTTTTGATGTTCACCGGTTTGCCGCTCAGTGCAACAGCTTGGATGAAATCGGTCTGCCTGCATAAAAAAGCCGGTGTCTGTAAAACATCGACCACAGAAGCCACCAAAGCAATCTGATCCTCGGAGTGGACGTCGGTCAAAATCGATAATCCAAGTTCACGCTTAACTTTAGACAAGATCTCCAAGCCCTTTTCAATACCTGGTCCGCGAAACGAAGTGCCACTTGACCGATTCGCTTTGTCAAAGCTGCTCTTGAAGATGAACGGAATTCCAAGCTGAGAGGTAATCTCCTTGAGGGTGCCTGCTGTGTCTATCTGGAGTTGTTCCGATTCGATGACGCAGGGACCTGCAATCAGAAAAAGCGGACGCTGCTCGCCTATCTCAAAACCGCATAACTTCATGATGCAACCACCTTCAGATTTTTCCCCTTTGCCTGATGGTCCAGAGCTGCCTTGATAAAGGCATTGAACAAAGGGTGCCCATTCCAGGGTGTGGACTTGAATTCAGGATGAAATTGAACCCCAACGAACCAGGGGTGAACATGTTGCGGCAACTCAATGATTTCTGTGAGGTGCTCGCGCTGGGTTAATGCGGAAATGATCAGACCAGCCTGCCTGAGTTGATCCAAATAATTCACATTCGCTTCATAGCGGTGCCGATGACGCTCGGTCACGACATCGCCATAAATCGTATGTGCTATTGTGTTCTGGCTGACATCAGAACTTTGTGCGCCCAGACGCATGGTGCCCCCAAGATCGGAGTCTTGACTTCGCTTTTTGACGGTTCCGTCTGCATCTTTCCATTCGGTGATAAGCGCAATTACAGGGTTGGGGCCGTTGGGTTCGAATTCCGTGCTGTTAGCGTCTTTCAGTCCTGCCACATGCCTGGCAAATTCGATCGTGGCAACTTGCATTCCAAGACAGATTCCTAAGTACGGAATCATACTTTCACGTGCAAACCGTGCAGCTTCGATCTTGCCCTCAATACCCCGCTTTCCAAAACCTCCCGGGACCAGAACAGCATCAAATTTTGCGAGCTGGGATACGCTGTCGTGATTGATGCTTTCGGAATCAATATATTTAATTTTGACCTTGGCATGGTTTTTCATGCCGGCATGACGCAGTGCTTCGTTCAAAGATTTGTAACTATCCGATAGGTCGACATATTTGCCTACCATGGCAATGCTGACTTCGCCTTGCGGATGTTCGGTTTCATAAACCAAGTCGTCCCATCTTTTGAGATTGGCCGGTGGAGTGTTCAGTCTGAGCTTGTCACAAATTAGGCCATCCAGACCCTGTTCATGCAACATTCGCGGTACTTTGTAAATGGTGTCCACATCCCACATGCTGATAACGCCCCATTCAGGCACATTCGAAAACAGTGAGATTTTGGAGCGCTCTTCCTGCGGTATGGGTCTATCAGCGCGGCAGATAAGAGCATCTGCCTGAATACCGATTTCCCGGAGCTGTTTTGCAGTGTGTTGAGTAGGTTTGGTCTTGAGTTCACCAGCCGCAGCAATCCAAGGTACATAGCTCAAATGCACAAAGGCAGAATTGTTCTGACCTAATTTAAGGCTCATCTGACGCACTGCCTCCAAAAAGGGCAGGGATTCGATGTCACCCACAGTACCGCCGATTTCAACGATGGCAACATCAACTGCGTCGGGTTCATCCACGCGTGCGCCACGCTTGACGAACTCCTGAATCTCATTGGTTACGTGTGGGATGACCTGGACAGTCTTCCCCAGATACTCGCCACGCCTTTCCTTATCAAGAACACTTTTGTAGATTTGCCCGGTGGTGAAGTTGTTGGCCTTTCGCATGCGTGTTTCAACAAACCGCTCGTAGTGACCCAGGTCAAGGTCGGTTTCTGCACCATCGTCGGTAACAAAAACTTCGCCGTGCTGGAGGGGCGACATGGTTCCGGGGTCGACATTCAGGTAGGGGTCCAGCTTGATGAGGGTGACTGTTAGACCCCGTGATTCAAGGATTGCAGCAAGTGAGGCTGAGGCGATGCCCTTTCCCAGGGAAGACACCACACCGCCGGTGACGAAGACAAATTTGGTCATCTCAGGGGAGACATTGAAGGCTCGAGGAGGTGGAAATTTGAATTATAGGTGTCATCCACAGGAGTGGTTTGATCATGGTTGGGTCTGCTACATTGCTGCTCATGAACAACCTTGATGGAAAACATATCGTCCTCGGACTCACGGGTGGGATAGCCTGTTACAAGGCAGCAGAGTTGTGCCGGGCATTGATCAAGGAAGGCGCAACTGTTCAGGTTGTCATGACTCAGGCTGCTGAGCAATTCATTACCCCTGTAACCATGCAAGCCTTGTCGGGTCGGCCTGTCTATGACTCTCAATGGGATTCCCGTGAAGCCAACAACATGCCTCACATCAATCTGAGTCGTGAGGCGGACGCCATTTTGATTGCACCGTGTAGTGCCGATTTCATGGCCAAGCTGCTGCACGGTAGAGCGGATGATTTGTTAAGTCTCATGTGTCTGGCGCGTCCGATAGAT
>JBILKC010000029.1:0-15334 GCA_044376885.1 Hylemonella sp.
CGGACCCTACAATTTCGTCCATGAAACGAACCTGGTTACTGTTCTCCCAAGTTGTCACTGTATTGCTGGCCAGCTATTTTGTTGTGGCTACGCTCAAGCCGGCTTGGGTCGGGAAAAGCTCAGTGACTTCAACGGCCATATCTGTGCTGGAGGCGCCCACCAACGTCAATACCCCGGCACCACCGGGCAGCCTGCGCAACGCCGCGAAAACCGCCGCACCGGCTGTGGTGAGTATCAACACCAGCAAGGCCGCTCGGAAAAACCCACACAAAAGCGAACCCTGGTTCAAGTATTTTTTTGGTGATCAGCCTGATGAGCCCCAGGTCGGACTTGGCAGCGGCGTGATCGTCAGCGCCAATGGCTATATCCTGACCAACAACCATGTAATTGAAGGGGCAGATGACATTGAAGTCGTCCTCAATGACAACCGTGTTGCGCGAGCCAAGGTCATTGGCACGGATCCCGATACCGATCTGGCGGTCTTGAAAATTGAACTTGACAAGCTGCCGGTCATCGTACTGGGAAGTTCAGAGACCCTTCAAGTCGGGGACCAGGTGCTAGCCATTGGCAACCCTTTTGGGGTAGGTCAAACCGTGACCAGCGGCATTGTTAGCGCCCTTGGCCGTAACCAGTTGGGCATCAACACTTTCGAAAATTTCATCCAGACTGATGCCGCCATCAACCCCGGTAATTCAGGTGGCGCGCTGGTAGATACCCTGGGTAACCTGCAAGGCATCAACACAGCCATTTATTCCCGCTCGGGTGGCAGCATGGGCATAGGCTTTGCCATCCCGGTTTCGACGGCCAAAATGGTTCTTCAAAGTATTGTTGCAGAAGGCCAGGTCACCCGCGGCTGGATTGGCGTTGAGCCCAATGAACTATCACCCGAATTGGCCGCCACATTTGGTGTGAAACAAACCCAAGGTGTCATCATCACAGGAGTATTGCAGAACGGTCCTGCTGCCTTGGCAGGCATTCGGCCGGGAGATGTCGTCGCCAGCGTTGCCAATCAGCCTGTGAGCAACGTTTCCGAGCTTCTGACCGGAGTTGCCGCTCTCAAACCTGGCCAATCCGCCTCAATCGGGCTGATTCGACAAGACAAAAAACTGACCGTTGAAATTACACCTGGCTTGCGTCCCAAGCCACGCCGGCAACTGCAACGCTGAGCCCCAACTGAACTGCGAGGGATCAGGACTGGGCAGCCTCGGTATCAGCTGGTGCCTGGGTATGTTTGATAAAGATTACAGCCGCCCAGATTCCTATTTCATAAAGCAAACACATGGGAATGGCCAGAGCCAGTTGAGACACCACATCGGGCGGGGTTACGATGGCGGCAATGATAAACGCCAGCACCACAAAATAACCGCGGAAATCCTTGAGCTTCTGGATACTCACAATATTCATGCGGGCCAGTACGATGACGACGATGGGCACCTCAAACGCCAGACCGAAGGCGATGAACATGGTAAGCACAAAACTCAGGTAAGCCTCAATGTCAGGCGCAGCGGTAATACTCTTTGGGGCGAAGCTCTGGATAAAGCTAAACACCTGGCCAAAGACAAAAAAGTAGCAGAACGCAACGCCAATGAAAAACAGCAAAGAGCTTGATATCACCAAGGGCAGTACCAGTTTTTTCTCATGGGTGTAGAGCCCTGGCGCAACAAAGGCCCAGACCTGGTAGAGCACCACCGGTAACGCAAGTAAAAAAGCGGCCATCAGCATGATTTTGATGGGCACCATAAAAGGGGAAATCACCGAGGTGGCAATCAATGTTGCGCCCTTGGGCAGATGGGCGACCAGAGGCTCTGCCAGGATGTCGTACAAGGCAGCCGGGCCAGGGAAAAGCGCCAGAATAATAGCGGCCACCCCGATAGCAGCCATCGCGCGCACCAGGCGGTCGCGCAACTCCATGAGGTGCTGGACAAACGGCTGCTCCGTGCCCGCCAATTCATCTGTTTTGGTTTGATCTTCTGCCATTCAGGATGTCGTTATTGCTTTGAAGACGTGTGTTTCATCAGCTCAGCTTTTGCGGCCGGTACCGTGACACGCGGGCTGCACCAGAGAGGGCTTTGGTCCGAATACCCGCATGGGCCTTGTACCAGTTGGGTGTCGCACCCTGCTTGATGCGCCAGCGCTTGCCAGGGTGTTTGTAGACGGGAACCGCGTCAAGGTGCGGCTCCTGCAGGGCCGCCGACTCCAAGCCGGAGGTTGCATCGGCCCAGTTTTTTTCGAAATCACTGGCATGGGTTTGAACAGATGACTCTACATCGCGCGCCGCATCTTCCATGCTTTCCTTCATCTTTTTGAGGTCATCGAGCTCCATGGAGCGGTTGACCTCGGACTTGACGTCTGAAACATACCGTTGGGCTTTGCCGATCAGCGCACCCACCGTACGTGCTACGCGCGGCAATTTCTCTGGGCCGATGACGATCAACGCCACCGCACCTATGAGCGCAATTTTGGAAATACCCAGATCGATCATTTTTGCCTTAAGGGCCTGTTAAGGCAAAACAGCGCATCAGGACTTCTGCTTGGCTTCAACGTCGATGGTGGTCTTTTCAGCCGCAGCAGGGGTGGCGGCTACTTGGGCAGCAGGTGCGCCAGGTTTTTCATCTGCCGCGGCGCCAGAGCCCCCCTCTTTCATACCGTCCTTGAATCCCTTGACCGCACCGCCAAGATCGCCACCGAGGTTTTTGAGCTTTTTGGTTCCGAAGACCATTACAACGATCAACAGAACAACCAACCAATGCCAAATTGAAAAAGAACCCATAAGTCACTCCTAAGGAATTAACAGATTTTAGACGGCATAGGGACAAAGTCGCGCAACGCGACAATTCATCCCTTAAAAAGCTCAAATTTCACATCATCCCCTGCATCGCCTACCCCTTGAGCCAGGGTCTGGGGCCGCCCATGACGTGAATGTGCAGGTGATGCACTTCTTGTCCGCCTTCGGTGCCGGTGTTACTGACAATGCGAAAGCCGCCTTGCGGGTACGGACGGCAACCTTCTTGCAGCGCCAGTTGCGGGGCCAGCACCATCATCCTGCCAAGCAGGGCAGCATCCTGGGGCCCAAGATGCGCAAACGACACAATATGTTGCTTTGGAATCATCAAAAAATGCACCGGCGCCCAGGGATGAATGTCATGAAAGACGAAAATCTCATCATCCTGATAGACCACTTTGGAAGGTATACGTCCCTCAACGATTTTGCAAAAAATGCAATCCGGATCGCGGGACTGATCAGTTGAACTCATCTTTATTCTCCATGGGCTGACCTTTGTTCATTTGAACCATGCCTTTAATGATGCGGTACAAAAACCAGATCGATACCACCATCCAGGCTAGCCATCCGGGCAATGCAAAAAATAACCACAAGGGCAGTGTTACAGCGTAGAGCAATGCGGCTATCAATACTGTTCGGATCCGCCAAGTGAAATGGGAGGCGTGCCAGGATCCCTGCGCATCCTGGCGCTTGACCAAATCAATCATCAAGGCAACCAGCAGCAGAACCAGACTGACTTGCGCGCCAGGCACCACAGCACCAACGGCCACAATCAGATGCAGGATGTAGCTGACTGTGCCCACGGTAGTGAGCGACTGCACTTTTTCAAGCGCGCGAGCGTCTGCAGCGCTGGTCTCTGAGTTCTGCGGTTCAGGACTCAAGGCGCATTCCCCTCACGGGACAGGACCTTGCGCAGGGCTTTTTCTTCCAGGCCACTGGTACCCTCACGCCTCTCCAGTTCATGCAGGACATCAGCAGGCTTTAAACCATAGTGGGCCAGGGCAATCATGCAGTGAAACCACAAATCAGCCATTTCGCCAACAATCTTGGATTTGTCTGATCCATGGTCAGCGTCTTTGGCTGCCATGACGACTTCCGTGGCTTCTTCCCCGATTTTTTTCAGAAAAGCGTCAGGCCCTTGATGCAGCAAACGGGCCACATAGCTTTTTTCCGGGTCACCTCCTCGGGCAGGCAGACGGCTTTCTATCACCCCGGCCAGGCGAACAAAAGCATCTTGCGAATCAGGTGTGCCGGGATCGGCTGCAAAGTTGCTGGAAGTCATATCAACTCGTTCATGATGAGAATTTAAGGCACATACTGGGCAAACTGCAGGCTGGGCTTATTTATAGATAGACCCTGGATCCTTCAGAACCGGCGCACTGACCTGCCAGACACCATTGCGCAAGACACTGAAAAAACAGCTGTGTCGCCCGGTATGACAGGCTATGCCAGGGTCGTGACCCAGTTGGGATACTTGCAGCAACACGACATCATTGTCACAGTCAATGCGGATCTCATGAACCGTCTGGACATGGCCTGATTCTTCGCCCTTGAACCAGAGCTTGTTGCGGGACCGGCTGAAATAAACCGCGCGGCCCAACTCGGCCGTTTTTTCAAGGGCTTCACGGTTCATCCAGGCAAACATCAGGACGTCGCGGCTGCTGGCCTCCTGCGCAATAACCGGCACCAGGCCTTGCCCATCCCACTTGATTTCGTCGAGCCAGTTCATGCCGGGATTGTGGCTTAGAGACGCACCGCTATACCACGCTGCGCCATGCGTGCCTTGGCCTGTGCAATGGTGAACTCACCGTAATGAAAAATGCTTGCAGCAAGTACTGCGTCTGCGCCACCAATCTTGATGCCGTCTGCCAGATCATCCAAGTTGCCTACACCCCCAGAAGCAATCACCGGAACACTCACAACATCACTGACAGCGCGCGTCAGTGCGAGATCAAAGCCTGCTTTGGTACCGTCGCGATCCATGCTGGTCAGCAGGATTTCCCCGGCTCCGGCCAAAGCCATATCTTTGGCCCAGCTCACTGCATCGAGGCCGGTATTTTTACGCCCACCGTGGCTGTAAACATCCCAGCCCTCACCCCGGTCAAGCAAGTCGTCTCCGAAGCGGCGCTTGGCATCAATGGCCACCACGATGCACTGCGCGCCATACCTTCGGGAGGCATCCCGAATCACCTGTGGATTGGCAATTGCCGCAGAGTTAAAGCTGGTCTTGTCAGCACCGGCATTGAGCAGTCTGCGAACGTCCTCGACCGTACGTACCCCGCCACCTACGGTCAGCGGAATGAACACCTGGGAGGCCACAGCTTCGATGATGTGCAGGATCAGATCGCGTTCATCGCTGGTGGCGGTAATGTCCAGAAAGGTCAGCTCATCGGCACCCTGGTCGTTATAGCGGGCCGCAATTTCAACCGGATCGCCAGCATCGCGCAGCGCTACAAAATTGGTTCCCTTGACCACGCGACCGCCTGTTACGTCCAGGCAGGGAATGATTCTTTTGGCAAGCATGCGCCGATTGTAGTGGTGGCTATTGACGCATAGCGGTGAATACTTGTGTCAAGTTTCCCGCCAAACTTAAGTCCTGGACCCATGCGGTCCCACGAGTTTGCTCACCTGAGCGCTGGCTACTTCAGGTTAATGCGCAAGATGTTCAGCCGTTAAGCTCATCGGCCAGGATTTGAGCTGCTTCAAAGTCGAGATCACCGGTGTAGATGGCCCGGCCGCAGATCACGCCTTCGATACCTTCATCTTCTACGGCGCAGAGCGACTCAATATCAGTCAAGTTGCTCAGGCCCCCAGAGGCAATGACGGGAATCGTCAGTGCCTGGGCCAGTTTGACTGTAGCGGCGATATTGATACCCGAAAGCATGCCGTCCCGGCCTATGTCGGTGTAGATGATGGACTCCACGCCGTAATCCTCGAATTTTTTCCCAAGATCCACCACCTCATGACGTGTGAGTTTGCTCCAGCCGTCAGTAGCTACCTTGCCCTCCTTGGCGTCCAGACCGACGATGATGTGCCCGCCGAATGCTGTGCACGCATCCTGCAAGAACCCCGGGTTCTTGACGGCAGCCGTGCCGATAATGACATAGCGCAAGCCGGCGTCCAGATAGCGCTCAATGGTGTCGAGATCCCGGATACCGCCGCCGAGCTGTACGTCAACCTCGCTACCGACTTCTTTGAGGATTTTTCGAATGGCCATCTCGTTCTTGGGTTGACCGGCAAATGCACCATTCAAATCAACCAGATGCAGACGGCGCGCACCTTTGTCTACCCAGCGGCGAGCCATCACGACGGGGTCTTCCCCAAAGGTGGTGGACTGATCCATATCGCCCTGCTTAAGGCGAACACAGTGGCCGTCTTTCAAATCAATGGCAGGAATTAAAAGCATGGTGCAGCAAAGTAGGGAACGAAAGTGGGTGTCTCAGGAGCCGGTTTAGGGATTCCAGTGCAAGAAGTTTCGATAGAGGGCAAGGCCATGGGCCGCGCTTTTTTCAGGGTGAAATTGAGTTGCAAAAATATTATCGCGCGCAATCGCCGCCGAAAAGCTGCCACCGTAGTCTGCCAGGCCTGCGTTGTGGCGCGCATCAGACGGTCGGGCATAAAAGCTGTGTACAAAATAGAAATAACTTCGATTCGGAACACCTGCCCAAATCGGATGGGCTGTCGCCTGAATCACCTGGTTCCAACCCATTTGAGGCACTTTATAGCGACTCCCGTCGGGCTGAAAGCGGCCCGCCAGGTCGAATTTGATGACTTCACCGCCAATCAGTCCCAGGCCTGGCGTGTCGCCCTCGGCACTGTGATCGAGCAGCATTTGCATACCTACGCAGACGCCGAACAACGGTTTTCTGGCCGCTGCATCCAGAACGGCACTGAGCAGGCCGGACTCGCGTAGTTCCCGCATGCAATCAGGCATGGCCCCCTGGCCGGGCAACACCACACGTTCTGCAGCGAGCACCACCTCCGGGTTGGAAGTGATCAACACCTCGATATCCATCCCCCGGGCAGCGGCCACAACGGCCTGGGATACTGAACGCAAATTACCCATGCCATAGTCCACCACCGCCACGCTTGGCTTGGAAGACTGTTTGGAGGTCTGTTTCGGACTGGTCTTGGGGGTTTGAACAGTCGCCTGATCTGCTTCATAAATCATAGCGAACTAGTTATATACAGCGAGGGCTAACATCATTTTAGGTTGATAGCAAAAGCAAGCAGGCTGATCAGTTCTACAAAGAGCCCTTGGTGGAGGGAATCATGTCGGTGGCGCGTGGATCGAATTCCAGCGCTGCACGCATGGCCCGGGCAAAAGCCTTGAACACCGTCTCAGCCTGGTGGTGGGCATTCTCGCCGCGCAGATTGTCAATGTGCAAGGTGACAAAGGCATGGTTGACAAACCCCTGAAAGAACTCAAAAGCCAATTGGCTGTCAAAGTTACCGATGCTGCCGCTCTTGAACGGCACATGCATGACCAGCCCGGGGCGACCTGAAAAATCAATCACCACACGGGACAAGGCCTCGTCCAGCGGCACATAGGCATGGCCATAACGTCGAATGCCTCTCTTATCGCCAACCGCCTTGTGCACCGCCTGCCCCAGCGTAATGCCCACATCTTCCACGGTATGGTGACCATCAATATGCAGATCCCCTTTGGCCAGAATATCCAGATCAATCAGGCCGTGTCGGGCTATCTGGTCAAGCATGTGGTCAAAAAAACCAATGCCGGTGGAGAGTTTGGAAACGCCCGTGCCATCCAGATTGACCTTGACAGTGATCTGTGTCTCCTTGGTGTTGCGCGATACCTCGGCAGTCCGGGGCAATGCATGCGCACCAGATTCAGCGGTACTTTGCAAGGCAATAGTCTGGGTCGTCATAAAGGTTACGTTTTCAATTTTTAGAGTCACAAAGCGTGTTGCAGTGCTGTCAGCATCAAGCGGTTTTCTTCAGCAGTTCCCACCGTCAGTCGCAGGCAGTTGGCAAGCAGGGCGTGCAGTTTGGAGACATTTTTTACCAGCACACCCGCGGCCTTCATGCGCTCGAAAGTAGCCTGGGCATCAGGCACCCGCACCAGAATCATATTGGCATCACTCTTCCAAGCTTTCACAAGGGGGAAACGCCCCAGAGCTTCCAAAATGATAGCGCGCTGGGCTTTCAGGTCAAGGGCCTGTGCCGCAAAAACATCAGTATGCTGCAGCGCAAAGAGGGCGCATTCGTAGTCCAGAACGCTGATATTGTAGGGGGGGCGCACCTTATCTACCTCGCTGATCAGCGCCTTCGGGCCCATCATGTAACCAATGCGCACCCCGGCCAGACCGAACTTGGAGAGCGTTCGCATCAGCAGCACATGTCCATGGGCTTCTGGGTTGGCGCGGATGTTGTCTAACCACGTGCGCGAGGAAAACGGCTGGTAAGCCTCATCCATCACCACCAGACCGCCCTGCTGCCCCACGGCCTCTATGATGCGGGCCATCACGCGCTGGTCCCACAAATTGGCGGTCGGGTTATTCGGATAAGCCAGGTAGGTGATGGCCGGGCGATGTTGCGCAATGGCAGCGAGCATGGCCGCTTCATCGAGTTCAAAATCGGACGTAAGCGGCACGCCATGAAATTTGAGGCCCTGAAGCTGTGCGCTCATGGCGTACATGACAAAACCGGGTACCGGTGCGAGCACACTGGCTGGCTGGAAATGGTTGTCGGGGTCATGCGGTACATCGCAGGCCAGAGCCAATAGGGAAATCAGTTCGTCAGAGCCGTTGCCCAACATCATGTCAAAGCCTTCTGGCATCTGCGCATAGCTTGCCAGAGCAGCACGCAAATCATTGACCCGGCCGTCCGGGTAACGGTTCAGCGCCAGTGCACCCAGGCGTTTGCCCAGGGCCTCCTGCAGATCAAGCGGCAGGCGATGCGGGTTCTCCATTGCGTCGAGTTTGACCATGCCCGCCGAATCCTGGATCGCATAGGCTTGCATGGACAAAATATCCTGCCGGATCAGACGCTGCAATTTAGGGTCTAGGCTGCTCATGGCTGACCCGGCAACATGCGCATCTCGGCAGCCCGGGCATGGGCCTGCAAACCTTCACCATGCGCCAGCACCGACGCAATCTGCCCGAGGGTTTGCGCTCCGGCTGTACTGACCTCAATCAGGCTGCTGCGTTTCTGGAAGTCGTAAACCCCCAAGGGACTGCTGAAACGGGCGGTGCCGCTGGTGGGCAGTACATGGTTGGGTCCAGCGCAGTAGTCGCCCAGGCTTTCAGAGGTGTAGGCACCGAGGAAGATGGCCCCCGCATGTTTGAGCAAGGGTTCCCAGCGGTGGGGGTCTTGGCTGGAGACCTCAAGATGTTCCGGCGCAATACGGTTGCTGATGTCGCAGGCTTCTTCCATGCTACGGGTCAGAATCAGCGCACCGCGGCCATTGAGACTGTTTGCAATGATCTGAGCACGCGACATCGCCGGAAGCAGTTGGTCGATCGCTGCCTGCACCTTGTCGATGTAGGCAGCATCCGGGCACAGCAGAATGCTCTGGGCAAGTTCGTCGTGCTCGGCTTGGCTGAACAAATCCATCGCCACCCACTCCGCCGGTGTACTGCCATCGGCAATAACCAGAATCTCGCTTGGCCCGGCAATCATGTCAATTCCGACCGTGCCGAAAACGCGCCGCTTGGCTGCAGCAACATAAGCGTTGCCCGGGCCTGTAATTTTGTCTACCTTGGGAAGCGTGGCTGTACCGTAGGCCAAAGCAGCCACAGCCTGCGCGCCACCGATGGTGAAAGCCCTGGAGACCCCGGCCACGTAGGCAGCAGCAAGTACCAACGGGTTGCGCTCAGGAACCGCCTGCACGGCTTCTTTATTTGCACCTTTTAGGGCACCTTCATGTGTAACTTGTACTCCATCGGCCCCCCCCGTGGCCACACTGCCACGCAGCGGCGTAGGCACAACCATGATGATGTCTTGCACACCCGCAACATGCGCAGGAATGGCGTTCATCAATACACTTGAGGGATACGCCGCCTTGCCACCGGGCACGTAAATACCAACACAATCCAGCGGCGTCACCTTCTGGCCCAACAGCGTGCCCTCTTCATCCCGATACTGCCAGCTCTCACCACAGGCCTTTTTCTGCGCCTCATGGTAGCGGCGTACCCGTTTTGCTGCTGCTTCCAAGGCTAGCTGCTGCTCACCGGGCAATCCGTCAAAGGCTGCCTTGAGTTCGGACTGACCGATTTCAAGCTGAGCTACGCTTGTCGCCGCAAGGCCGTCAAAACGTTCGGTGTACTCCAGCACCGCAGCGTCTCCGCGCTGGGCTACGTCGGCCAGAATCTGGCCCACACGGGTTTCAATGGCGGCATCGGTTTGCCCGGACCAATGCAGCCGCGCCTTGAATTGCGACTCAAAATCGGCATCGGTGGTTGAAAAACGTGCGGGTTTGGCGATTAAATTCATGGTTGTAGCCCCGCGCTTAAAGCCGGCTTAATCACGCCCCACCACCGCAGCAAAGGTGTTGATGATTCGGCGGATGGGCATTTGCTTGAGCTTGAGTGCAGCCTGGTTGACCACCAAGCGGGAGCTAATGTCCATGATGTGCTCCACCTCCACCAGCTGGTTGGCCTTGAGCGTGGCACCCGTGGACACCAGATCGACAATGGCGTCGGCCAGCCCGGTTAGCGGCGCGAGTTCCATGCTGCCGTAAAGCTTGATCAAATCCACATGCACGCCCTTGGTGGCAAAAAAATCCCGCGCAATCGCCACGTATTTGGTGGCGACTGTCAGGCGCGAGCCTTGGCGCACGGCTGCGGCATAGTCGAACCCGTCGCGCACGGCCACACTGATGCGGCATTTGGCAATTTTCAAATCCAGTGGTTGGTACAGGCCTGCGGCACCGGTGCTTCCACCCCAGTCTGAGGCAAATTCGATCAAGGTGTCCTTCCCGGTGATGCCCAGATCTGCGCCGCCGTACTGCACGTAGGTAGGCACATCGCTGGCGCGCACCAGCACCACACGCACGTCGGGCCGGTTGGTCGCCAAAATGAGCTTGCGTGTTTTTTCAGGATCGTCCAACACCTCTATTCCAGCTGCCTTAAGAAGCGGCAAGGTTTCATCAAAGATGCGGCCTTTGGAGAGCGCGAGAGTAATCATGGTCGTGTTGTTCATGACCTGAGTACGGCCAAACCGCCCAGATACACGATAGTCCCCTGAGCGGGGAAAGAAGTACTTGATATGACAAACTGGCAGGCCATTATTTGATCCGTTCAATGTCGGCGCCGATGCCGCGCAATTTGGTTTCCATCTGGTCGTAACCACGATCCAGATGGTAAATCCTGTCGACAACGGTCTCGCCTTGAGCCACCAGCCCGGCAATCACCAGACTGGCCGATGCGCGCAGATCCGTGGCCATCACGGTCGCACCCGACAGCTTGGCAACGCCCTCGATGACGGCCACTTTACCGTCGATCTGAATGTTTGCGCCCAGGCGCACCAGTTCATTGACGTGCATGAAACGGTTCTCAAAAATGGTTTCCGTTACTTTGGCGGTTCCTTGTGAAATGCAGTTCAGCGCCATGAACTGGGCCTGCATATCGGTAGGGAAACCGGGGTATTCGGTCGTGCGAAAACTTTGGGCCCTGAGCTGTAGTTGCGCTGCACCAGGCGATTGAACACGGATACCCTGTGCAACTGCGCTGATTTGAACACCAGCAGCGACCAGTTTTTCAATCACCGCATCCAAATGGTCTGAGCGACCTGATCTGAGCACCACGTCGCCACCTGTGGCCGCTACCGCGCATAAAAAGGTGCCGGCTTCGATGCGGTCGGCCACCACCTCATGCTCGCAGCCGTGCAAGGCCTCAACACCCTGTATCCGGATGCGCCGACTTCCATGGCCTTCAATCCTGGCACCCATCTTGATCAGCATTTCGGCCAGATCCGGTATTTCAGGCTCCTGTGCAGCATTTTCAAGGATGGTTTCACCTTCGGCCAGACTGGCGGCCATCAAAAAATTCTCGGTTCCGGTCACCGTGACCATGTCGGTGGTAATGCGGGCACCTCTGAGCCGGGTGCGCCCCTCGGGGAGGCGGGCAATCATGTAACCATGCTCGACCACGATCTCGGCGCCCATGGCCTGCATCCCTTTGATGTGCTGATCCACGGGCCGTGAACCAATCGCGCAGCCACCCGGCAGCGACACCCTGGCCTGGCCAAAGCGTGCCAGCAAGGGACCGAGTGCCAGCACCGATGCACGCATGGTCTTGACCAGTTCATAAGGTGCTTGGGGGGAGTTCAGCGGGCCGGCATCAATGCGCACCGAGCCATCTTCGCAGCGCTCCACCGTTACTCCCATGTTGGCAATCAACTTGAGCATGGTCGAGACATCCTGCAGGCGGGGAACATTGGTCAGGATCACCGGCTGCGCACTCAGCAAGCAGGCACACATCTCGGGTAAGGCCGCATTCTTGGCCCCCGAAATAGTCACGACACCCTGCAGAGGGAGACCACCACGTATCAGCAATTTATCCATTAAATGCGCGTATGTTCGTTGTCCGTCAAGCTTCTCTCGACCGGGCTGACCATTCAGCCGGCGTGAAGGTTTTCATCGACAAGGCATGCACCTCATCATTCCTGATCTTGGCACCCAGGGTGGCGTAAACGCGCTGATGACGAACGATAGAACGCTTACCTTCAAACTCAGGAGATACCACCGTGGCATACCAATGGCGTCCATCACCTTCGAGCTCCAGGTGCTCGCAAGCCAGCCCGCTGGCAATGATTGATTTGAGTTCGTCTGCAGTCATGGTGCCAATCGTTTCAAAGTTTTTTAGGGTGTTTCCTGCGTACTGGCGGAACATTACGCTCAGCCCCGGATTTTGTAACCAATTCTCAGAAGGTTGACAGCTACCGCGCTAGTCAGGAGAAGCGCCAGACCCACCACCGCCAGGCTCAACCAGGGCGACACATCACTGATACCGAAAAAGCCATAACGAAAGCCGTCGATCATATAAAAAAACGGGTTCAAGTGACTCACTGTCTGCCAGAAGTCGGGCAACGAATGAATAGAGTAAAAAACGCCGCTGAGAAAGGTCATGGGCATGATGACAAAGTTTTGAAAAGCAGCGAGTTGATCAAATTTTTCCGCCCACAATCCAGCGATCACGCCCATGGTTCCGAGCAGGGCCGAACACAGAAAAGCAAATACAAAAATCCACCAGGGTGCGATAAAACTGATCTTGGTAAACCAGGCTGTTACCGCAAACACCCCAGCACCCACCGCCATGCCGCGCACAACCGAAGAGCCTACATAGGCAAAAAACCAGTTCCAATGCGACAGCGGCGTGAGCAGCAAAAAAACAAGGTTGCCCATGACCTTGCTCTGAATCAGGGACGACGAACTATTGGCAAATGAGTTCTGCAAAATACTCATCATCACCAGGCCGGGCAGCAAAAAGGCGGTGTAGCTCACACTGTCATAAATCTTGACATGGTCTTCCAGCACATGGCCAAAGATCATCAGGTAGAGCACAGCCGTCAACACCGGCGCGCCGACCGTCTGGAAACCGACTTTCCAGAAACGCAGCACCTCTTTGTAGAGCAGGGTTTGCCAGCCGTTCATGGGACAGGTGCCTGCGAAGTGGTCAACGCGTGCGCTCGATCATGCGCCATCTCTTGAGATGTATGACCCATAACATCCAGAAACACATCTTCCAGGTCGGCCTTGCGTATTTCGATATCCTGCGCTTGCAGGCCGGCTTCGCGCACTGCCGCAAGATACTGTTCGACTTCGAGCGCATCGTGCGCCGGAAACTGCACAATACGGCCCGTAATGCGGGCTTTATCCCTTAAAAGCTTGGGGAGTTCGCTATCAATTTTGAATCTTAAAACATTGCTGGAGGCCGCTTTAAGCAAGGCGCTGGTGGTGTCCAAAGCTACCACCTTGCCGGTTTTCAGCATGGCAATGCGACCGCACAAGGCTTCAGCTTCCTCCAGATAGTGCGTGGTCAGCAAGACCGTATGGCCTTGCTTGTTGAGCTTGGCGATGAACTGCCAGAGCGTTTGGCGCAACTCCACATCGACGCCTGCAGTGGGCTCGTCCAGCACAATCACCGGGGGCTTGTGCACCAGCGCCTGGGCCACCAGCATGCGACGCTTCATGCCACCGGAGAGCTGTCGCATATTTGAATTGGCCTTATCCGCCAGACCCAGACTCTCCAACAACTCATCGATCCATACGCCGTTGTTCTTGACACCGAAATAGCCGGACTGGATGTGAAGCGCCTCTCGCACGTTGAAAAACGGGTCGAAAACCAGCTCCTGGGGCACCACACCGAGGCTGCGGCGCGCCTGGGCGTAATCTTTTTGTACGTCATGCCCCAGCACCGTGACACGGCCTGATGTGGCCCGGTTCAGACCGGCCAAGATGCTGATTAAGGTGGTTTTACCGGCTCCGTTGGGCCCGAGAAGACCAAAAAACTCACCTTGCTCAATGTCCAGACTGACCTTGTTCAAGGCCATAAAGCTTGCACCTTTGGGGCTGCGGGGAGACGGATAGGTCTTGGTAACGGACTGGAAGGAGATGGCAAGCATGAGAGTGGGCTATTTTAAGCCCTTACATGGTGCGCCAGCCAAACTGACAGGGATTTAACCCGCGGGCGGCAGTTCGGGCAACAGGCCTTGAACCCCGTACAAGGTAGCCAAGTCAGTCAGGCGGGGGGATAAACCGCGAATGGCAAATCCCCTGCCCAGTTTGAGACATTCACGACGACAGGCCAGCAGCACCGCTAGGGCAGACGAATCAAAACGAGCCAAGGCGGTGGCATCAACCAGAACTTCTGGCTCATTCTGGTCGCGCAAAGCCTGCAAGAGCGTGCGCATGGCATTGCGGGATTGGTCGTAGGTCAACGCCTGCGGAAGTACCAGCACGATCAGCCTTTTTTGGCGTTGGCTTTGTTGCGGTCAGCCAGAACCGCGATCAGGCCCTCAATGCCCTTGTTGCTGATTTCCTGGGCGAACTGGCTTCGGTAGGTTTCCACCAACCAGACCCCCAGCACATTGAGGTTGTAAATTTTCCAGCCCAGGCCCTGGCCCGGGGTTTTTTCCATCCGGTAGTCGAGCTGTATGGGGTCACCTCGACCTATGACTTCGGTACGCACCACGACTTCCTTGTCGTCGGCTGCCGCACGTAAGGGTTTAACAACAACGGCCTGGTCCGAAACCTGGGAAACGGCGCCCGCGTAGGTGCGCACGAGCAAAGTCTTGAACTCATCCTGAAGGCGTTTTTGCTGCTCAGGTGTTGCAGAACGCCAATTCGGGCCGACAGCAGAAGCTGTCATGCGTGTAAAGTTGACATTCGGCATGATCTTGGTGTCCACCAGGGTAATCAACCGGTTCATATCGTTGGACAGATTGGTTTTGTCAGCCTTGATAATGTCGAGCATTTCGTTGGAAAGCCGCTTGATGATGGCGTCTGGCGCCTCGTCGGCAGCATGCGCACTCACGCTTGAAAATACCGCACTACTGGCCAGCAACCCGGTCAACAATCCGGTGAGAACC
>JBILKC010000232.1:0-4731 GCA_044376885.1 Hylemonella sp.
TTCGGGTGGGTGGCATGTCAAGCCTGTCGTCCCTGCAAACGGTACTGACCATACTCATCCTCACCCGCATTGTTTCCCGCTTTGGCACTGAAGCGCTTGCGGGCTACGGGGTTGGTGTGCGGCTGGAGTTTTTGCTGATCCCCATTACCTTTGCCATCGGTGTGGCCTGTGTCCCCATGGTGGGCATGGCCATCGGCGCGGGGCAAGTGCAACGGGCCCGCCAGGTGGCCTGGACCGGAGCCATTTTTTCCGCGGCCATCGTGGGCTGCGTGGGCTTGTTCGCGGCTTTGATGCCCAATCTCTGGACTGAACTGTTCACCCGTGATGCGTCGGTTATCCACTACGCCGGTCTCTACTTCGCCTGGGTGGGCCCGGTGTATGCCTTTTTTGCCTTCGGGCTTTGTTTGTACTTTTCCTCACAAGGAGCCGGCAAACTGTTGGGGCCGGTACTGGCCGGCACCTTGCGATTGGTGTTGGTGGCTGTTGGCGGCTGGTACCTCGTTGATGCGGGCGCGCCGGTTTGGCAGATGTTTGCCCTGATTGGCATGGCCATGGTGGCCTACGGCATCATGACCGGCTTTGCGGTCTACCGGGTTCGCTGGGGGTAAGCCTGGTCTTGACGCTGCGCATGCCGCCCGGCTTGTTCATAATATGAGCCCAGGAGACGATGCATGATCAACAAAATAGCCAACTCAATCGCCAGTGCGCTGGCCGATGTGAAAGACGGTGCCACCGTGATGATTGGCGGTTTTGGAACCGCAGGTATTCCCAACGAGCTGATTGACGGCTTGCTGGAGCAGGGTGCCAAAGACCTGACCGTGGTGAACAACAACGCCGGCAACGGCGAAACCGGTTTGGCAGCATTGCTCAAATCCGGACGGGTAAGAAAAATCATCTGCAGCTTTCCGCGCCAGGCCGACAGCCATGTGTTTGACAGTCTCTACCGCAGCGGCAAGCTTGAGCTTGAATTGGTGCCCCAGGGCAATTTGTCCGAGCGCATCCGGGCTGCAGGTGCCGGCATTGGTGCTTTCTTCACACCGACCGGCTTTGGCACCGAGATGGCCAAAGGCAAGGAATGTCGCGTGATCAACGGTAAAAACTACGTCCTCGAATACCCGATTTACGGCGATTTGGGCCTGATCCGGGCTGAGCGCGGTGACCGTTGGGGCAACCTGACTTACCGCATGGCGGCGCGCAATTTTGGGCCGGTGATGGCAGCTGCCTGCAAGAAAACCGTGGCCACCGTGCATGAGATTGTGGAGCTGGGGGACATCAACCCCGAGCATGTCATCACGCCCGGAATTTTTGTGCACCAGATTGTGAAAATTGAGCGCCAGGTCACGCAAGCCGGTGGCTTCAAAAAGGCGGCATGACATGAGCTACCAAAAACGCAACAAAGACCAACTCGCTGCGCGGGTTGCCCGGGATATCCCCGAGGGTGCCGTGGTGAACCTGGGCATCGGTATGCCGACCCTGGTGGCCAACCATATTCCTGCCGACCGTGAAGTGCTGCTGCACAGTGAAAACGGCATTCTGGGTATGGGGCCAGCGCCGGCCGAAGGCCAGGAAGATTACGACCTGATCAATGCCGGCAAGCAACCCGTGACCCTGCTCAAGGGTGGCGCATTTTTTCACCACAACGACAGTTTTGCCATGATGCGCGGCGGCCACCTTGACATTTGTGTGTTGGGTGCATTTCAGGTCTCTGCCACAGGTGATCTGGCCAATTGGCACACCGGGGAAAAGGACGCTATTCCAGCCGTGGGCGGCGCCATGGATTTGGCCGTTGGTGCACGCCAGGCCTGGGTCATGATGGACTTGCTGACCAAGCAAGGCAGCAGCAAGGTGGTGCAAAGTTGCAGCTACCCCTTGACCGGCGTGGCCTGCATCAAACGCATCTACTCAGACCTGGCAACGCTGGACTGCACGCCCACAGGCCTCAAGCTGGTTGACCTGGTGGACGGCCTGACACATGCCGAGCTGGAAAAACTGGTGGGTTTACCCATCCAGCCCTGAAGCTGCCCACCTCATTCATTTTTTTCGTTTACAGGATTCGGACATGAACCAGGCCTTTATTTGCGATGCCATCCGCACCCCTTTCGGTCGCTACGGTGGTGCGCTTTCCAGCGTGCGCACCGACGATCTGGGTGCTATTCCCCTGAAAGCGCTGATGCAACGCAACCCCGGCGTGGACTGGCTGAGCGTGACCGATGTGATTTACGGCTGCGTCAACCAGGCCGGGGAAGACAACCGCAATGTGGCTCACATGGCGTCTCTTCTGGCGGGTTTGCCGTTGGAGTTGCCGGGGTCGACCATCAACCGTTTGTGTGGCTCCGGCATGGATGCCGTGGGCACGGCTGCGCGCGCCATCAAATCCGGTGAAGCCTCGCTGATGATTGCCGGTGGTGTGGAGAGCATGAGCCGCGCCCCGTTTGTCATGGCCAAAGCCGAGAGTGCTTTCAGCCGCAGCGCGCAGATCTATGACACCACCATCGGCTGGCGTTTTGTGAACAAGTTGATGAAAGACAAGTACGGCGTCGATGCCATGCCGGAAACTGCCGAGAACGTCGCCTCGGATTACCAGATCAGCCGTGAAGACCAGGACAGGATGGCCCTGGCTTCCCAGCTCAAGGCCGTGGCAGCCCAGAAAACCGGTTTTTTTGAAGCCGAGATCACACCGGTGACGATTGCCCAAAAAAAGGGCGATGCGGTGGTGGTCTCCAAAGACGAGCACCCGCGTGAGACCTCCATGGAGGCGCTGGCCAAACTCAAGGGTGCTGTCAAAGCGGACGGTAGCGTCACCGCAGGCAATGCATCAGGCGTGAACGACGGCGCATGCGCGCTGCTGATCGCCAACGAAGCGGCTGCCAGGACCAATGGCTTGACGCCCCGTGCCCGAATTGTGGGCATGGCCACCGCCGGGGTGCCACCGCGCGTCATGGGTATTGGTCCTGCCCCGGCGACAGAAAAAGTGTTGGCACTGACCGGCCTGACGCTGGCCCAGATGGACGTGATCGAACTCAACGAGGCTTTTGCCGCGCAGGGTCTGGCTGTTCTGCGCCTGCTGGGCCTGCCCGATGACGACCCGCGCGTCAACCCGAATGGAGGTGCCATTGCACTGGGCCATCCCTTGGGCGCTTCGGGCGCGCGGTTGGTAACCACCGCAGTGAACCAGCTCCACCGAACCAAGGGCCGCTACGCCTTGTGCACCATGTGCATCGGCGTGGGCCAGGGTATTGCCATCGTGCTCGAACGCATTTAATCCATTTCTAACCGTTTACTTTTACAAGGAAAAATCGCAATGAGTCAAACAATCGGCTGGATCGGTCTGGGTCGTATGGGCGAGGCCATGGTCAAACGCTTACTCAAGGCCGGTCATGGTGCCCAGGTCTGGAACCGCACGGCGTCCAAGGCGCTGCCGCTGGTGGACTATGGCGCAGTCATTGCGCCGACCAAGCAGGCGCTGGCCGCTTGCGAGGTGGTTTTTACCATGGTGTCTACCACTGATGACCTGAAAGAAGTGCTGTTTGGCGATGCTGGGCTGCTCAGCGGCAGCCAAAAACCCAAGGTGGTCGTGGACAGCTCATCCATCTCGCAGGAGGGCTCTGCCGAGATTCGTCAACGTCTGGAAGCACTGGGCATAGCCTACCTGTGTGCGCCCGTTTCCGGCAACGCCAAGGTGGCCAAGGCGGGCAAACTGTTGGTGGTGTCTTCAGGCCCCAAGCCCCTGTATGACCAGGTCGAGCCCTTTTTGGCGGCCATGGCGCGTAAAGTGATGTGGGTGGGTGAGGGCGAGTTGGCCCGGGTCTGGAAAATTGCCCACAACACCATGTTTGGCGTGGTCATCCAGAACCTGTGCGAAATCACGGTCCTGGCTGAGAAAGCAGGAATTCCGCGCCATGTATTTTTGGAAAGCATCAACGACTCGGTGCTGGGTTCCATGTACACCCGTTACAAGACCCCGGTTCTGACCAACCTCACTTTTGAAAACGTCACGTTCACCCCCAAGCTGCTGCTCAAGGACATGGATCTGGGGCTGTCTGCCGCCAAGGCACATGGCGTGGCCATGCCTTCGGCCGCAGCCACCCGTGAGTCGGTGGCGCGTCTGGTGGGTCGGGGTTATGACGACATTGATTTCTCGGTGCTGTTGGTAGAGACCGCCAAAGATGCCGGTCTGGAGATCAAGCCCATTGATGTGAAGATCAGCGACGGTCTGGAGAGTTAATGAGAACGCTGATTCGCGGCGCATCCATCATCACGATGGATGCTCAGGGCGACATCCCCCAGGGTGATCTGCTCATCTCCGGTGACACCATCACCGAGATTGCGCCGCATATTCATGCTGACGATGCGCAGGTGGTCGATGCCAGCGCTTGCATTCTGATTCCCGGCCTGATCAATGCCCACATGCACACCTGGCAGACTGCCTTGCGTGGCCTGGCTGCCAACTGGACCTTGCTGGAGTATTTCAAGAACATGCACGCCGGGCTGGCCACCGTGTTCACGCCTGCCGACCTGCACATTGCCACACTGGTGGGCGCGCTAAACCAGCTCAACTGCGGCACCACTACGCTGGGCGATTGGTGCCACAACAATCCCACACCGGCCCACAACGACGCTGCTGTGGCAGGCTTGGTGGAGTCGGGCATCCGGGCTGCGTTTTTTCATGGCACGCCCAAGCCCGAACCCAAGCCCGGCGAGCGCCCGTTCTGGGAAGTGCCACATCCGCGC
>JBILKC010000233.1:0-4705 GCA_044376885.1 Hylemonella sp.
TTGCAAAAAATTACACCGAAGTAGGTTTTGGTGCCATCACCTGGCATGGCCTGACCATCAACAAAAACCGTTTTGCCCGACTGCCCAAAGAGGTGCAAGCCATCATTGTGGAAGTGGCCAAGGAGTTCGAGGCCAAGACCGGAACTGTTAACCAGGAAAACTACCCCAAGCAGATTGCTACCTTGAAATCTACCGGTGTCAATGTGAAATCAGTGCCTGAATCTGTCAAGCTTGATTGGGCCAACTCGCTGAAAGACTGGCCGCAAACCATGGCTGCAGACCTTGACAAGCAGGGTTTGCCCGGAACCCAGGTTCTCAAAATCACGCTGGAAGAGGCTGAAAAAATGGGCCACAAATGGCCTGTTCGCTACGTGATCAAATAGTTCGATCATTAAACCACCCCTCTCCTCAGGGGTGGTTTTTTATCTAAGATTATTTATGTTTCAACGTTTGAACGATTGGGTGGCTCGTGCGCTGATGGTGCTTGCGGCTGTTTTAGCATTTTTGTTGTGTTTTCTTGTGGTCGCTGATGTAGGCGGGCGGGTTTTATTCAACTCACCCATCAAGGGAACACCCGAAATTGTTTCGTTTTCGATTGTGATTATTTGCTTCCTTCAAGCAGGCTTTGCAATTCGATCGGGCGGCATGCTCAATGTGGACACGCTGGTCAATAAATTTCCGCCTGGCTTACAGAGTTGGTTTGGCGCTTTGGGTGCTTTGGTAGGTATGGCTTTTTTCATGTTTGTTTGCTACGGAAGCTTCGAAGGCGCTGCTCATGCCTGGAGCTCGAATGAGTTTGAGGGGGAAGGAGCTTTGCGGGTTCCGGTCTGGCCTGCCCGTTTTGTGATTGTTCTGGGCACCGCGCTTGCGGCCTCCAGTTACCTGCTTCTGACGCTCGAAAGTATCTCCTTGGCTCTAAAGGGACAAGCCCCTGCAGCGTCCACCGCACAACACTGAAGAACACGATGTTTGACCCGACCGACATGATTATTCTGGTCAGCGTTTTGCTGACCCTGGTATTTTTTGGCATTCATATCGCTGTTTCTTTGGGGGTGACCAGCATGCTGGGCATCTACCTGATGACCAGCGATATCAACACCGTCTTGAGCTTTACCTCCAACACCGCTTACGAGGCTTTGCGGGACTATGTTTTTGCGGTGATTCCGTTGTTCATGCTCATGGGAGAGTTCCTGGCGAAATGTGGCGCTGCCAGTGACTTGTTTACGTTGATTAACCGCATGACCAAATGGGTGCCCGGCCGCCTGGGTGTGGCCACCGTTTTGGCTAACGCTATTTTTGCCTTCGTCACGGGTGTGTCTATTGCCGCTGCGGCTGCCTTCTCGAAAATCGCTTATCCAGAGATGCGTCGCTATGGCTATGAGCGTAAATTTGCCTTGGGCTGTATTGCAGGGAGCGCTTGTTTGGGCATGTTGATACCACCATCGGTCTTGATGATTGTCTGGGGTGTACTGACTGAGATGGCCATTGGAAAGCTGTTTATAGCCGGAATTGTCCCCGGTTTTATTGTGGTCACGCTCTACATCATCTACATCATCTGGGTGGCCAAATCCAACCCGGCGCGGGTGGGTGAAGGTAATGATTTGCCTGCCATCCAGAAGGCGGCCAGGGATGCCACAGACCTGATCGAAGAAACCGATCTGAGAACCATTTTGTGGAGCACTCTGGGAATTCTTGCGCTGGTAGTTCTGGTTCTGGGCGGGATTTGGCTAGGCGCATTCACCCCCACCGAAGGTGCAGGTGTGGGTGCTACGCTGGCTTTGATTCTCGCGCTGCTGCGCGGCATGAAGCCACCGGAAATGATGCAGGCCATTTTGTCAGTAGGTCGAACCTCTGCACCTTTGCTGCTTTTGCTGGTCACTGCGCAACTCTATTCCCGTGTTCTTTCCATGACGGGGGTGACGGGAGCTGCAAAAGATTTCTTTTTGTCGTCGGGACTTTCACCCTATGCCATTTTGGCCATGATGATACTGGTGTGGTTTATTTTGGGTTGCATCATTGATTCAATTTCCATCATCCTGCTCACCGTTCCGGTTTTCGCACCGATTGCCATGGCGCTGGGTTTTGATCCCTTGGTGTTTGCCATTGTTGGAATCATTGCCATCGAAACCGGATTGCTCACGCCCCCTTTTGGCATTCTTGTGTTCACGGTTAAGGCGGCTGTGACCGACGAAAAAGGACTTTCCACCGGTGAAATCTTCAAGGGTGCAGCCCCTTACTGGGTCGCTTTGTTAGGAAGCATTCTGCTCATTGTTGCTTTCCCCCAAGTGGTGACCTGGCTACCCAACCTTGGCAATGCCATTGCACAATAATTTTTCCAGGAACTACAAATGCCCGCTTACTGGTTAGCCCGCTCTTTGATTCATGACCCCGTCGAGTACAAAAAATACACCGATCTGGTGCCGGGAATTATTCAGAAATATGGAGGCAAGGTCCTGGCACGTGGCGGTAAATTCCAAATTATGGAAGGTCCAACGACGTTCAAGCGTTTTGTGGTGATCGAATTTCCAACTTTTGAAGCGGGCGTGACGTGCTTTGAATCGCCTGAATATGTGGCTGCAGCTGCTTTTCGAAGATCTGGTGCCGGCGTGGTGGAAAACGTCATCCTGGATGGTGGCGAAGCGACGCCTATTTGAGCTTGGCGCATCTTCATCCCAGTTCTAGTTGCGATAGAATCGCAACGCTCCGGGGTGCAAGCTTTGCTCTAAGCAAGGTGTGCTGAGATGGAACTGACCAAACCCGCGAACTTGACTCGGATCATGCCGACGTAAGAAGAGCTGTCAGGGTTTGCCGTATACGCCGGCAACCTCTTTCGGGGCAAACAACCTTGCGCTTCCGAAAGACCCTTAGATGACCTCAGACCTCAGTTCAGCCAGCCTTCAAAAAAGTCTGTTGATCTTGATGTCTGCGCCCGAAATTTCGCCGGCCGATTTTGATCGTCAGGCTTTGACCACTTTCGCTCACCAGTACGCCTACAACTTGCCTTTTCAGCGTTTTTGCCAGCAACGTGGAAAAACACCGCGTACAGTCAAATCATGGCGCGATATTCCTGCTGTGCCCATCAGTGGTTTCAAAGAACTGACGCTGAGTTGCACGCCACCCGCATCAGCTGCTCGGATCTTTATGACCAGTGGCACAACCCAAGCCGATGTCCGAGGCAAGCATTACCACCCTCATCTGCTTGTTTACGATGAGTCGATGACGCGTCACTTTAGCCAGCGCTTCATGCGGGGCCATAACAAAATACGAATGGGCATACTTTTCCCCTCTGAAACGCTGATGCCGAACTCTTCATTAGCGCACTATCTGGCGCTTGCAAAAACAAGGTTTGGCACATCAGACAGCGTTTACCTGATCGATGAATCCGGGGTGAACCTGCCACTGGCAATCTCCGATTTGACCGACGCTCAAAACTCTGGCCAGCCCTATGCCTTGCTGGGTGCCAGTTATAGCCTGGTGCACCTGATGGACGCGCTGCAAGCGCAGGGACTTGAATTCAAATTGCCTGTGGGAAGCCGTGTGCTGGATACGGGTGGTTTCAAGGGTCAATCGCGCGAGCTCACGCCGGAGGCCTTTTATGAGCAGCTTGCCAAAACTTTTGGTGTTCATGCCAGTCACTGCATCAATATGTACGGCATGACTGAACTCAGTACCCAGTTTTACGACGATGGCAATGCCACATGGCCATCCGTGAAGTCCGGCCCGGGCTGGATCCGTACCCGGGTCGTCGATCCCATGACTGGTGAGGACATGCCAGACGGTGTGCCCGGTGTACTGGTGCATTGTGATCTTGCCAACTTCAATTCAGTAAGCACCATCCTGACGGAAGATGTTGGTGTTATTGCACCTGAGGGATTTGTCTTGATGGGTCGAGCCGGTGGCAGTGCGGCGAAGGGTTGCTCACTGGCTGTTGAAGAGTTTCTGAAGGCGGCCAAGGCGTGACGGTATTGCACGAGTTTGCCGGGTATTTGCCTGGCATCAGGACCGAAGACATCCAATGGGAAAAATTGCGCTTTGAAGGCGGTGGCCAAACGCTCGATGTATCCGTACCGGTACTTTCTGAAGTGCAGGTCAAGGATTTATCGAACCGCGTGAAAACAGCCTCTAGACGCTATCTCAAGTCCTTGTCAGTAGCGCAGATCGTTTCAACCATTGATGCCGTGATTGCGCGTTTGCTGGATGTGCATGACCCTTGTCGTCAAAAGGCGGACCGCCTTCTGCCCTTGGTGTCTGGTTTTGACGCGGACATGGTTCGCTTGGGCTTGACGCAGTACCTGAAAACATTTCGCAAACCCCAGTTACAACGTTTTCTGGTGGAAGATTTCACGAACCCCTTGCTGCTCGATGATTTTCAACCGCGTGTCAAAGGTGGTTTCTCGAAAGCTTTTGGGGCTGATCTGGCGGTTCATGTCTGGGCTGGCAATGTTCCTGGACTTCCCTTATGGAGCTTGATAGCCGGTTTATTGGTCAAGTCTGGAACCATCGGCAAGGTTTCCAGTGCAGAGCCTTTGTTGGCTGGTTGGTTTGCCCAGATGCTGGTTGAGGTTGATCCGCTTCTTGCAGACTGTCTGGCCGTTGTCTGGTGGCGCGGCGGTGATGCCTTGCAGGAGCGATTGTTTTATTCCCAGGCTGATCTGGTATTGGCCTACGGCGGCAAGCTTGCGCTTGAAGCGATACGCAAGCAAGT
>JBILKC010000234.1:0-4704 GCA_044376885.1 Hylemonella sp.
TCAGGGTTTTCCCTAGGTGACTTGTGTTCAGTAGCGTACACACAAAGGCGGCCAAAATTGTCGAAAATAGCCGAAACTTGCCATATCGAGGTCACCGTTGCCTTGTAAAAAAATCAGAAGTTACATGCTTTTAGGGTTGGAATGTCACCTCAAATCAAGTCTTCTCCAAAGGACAATCAGCTTTTGGCAAGACTGCCTCAAGATGAATATGAACGGCTCTTGCCCCATTTGCAAGCAGTTCATTTGGCTTTGGGCACCAGAATCTATGAGCATGGGCAAAAACAAACCCACGCCTACTTCCCGACGACCTGCATCCTGGCTTTTTTAAGAGCCGATTCTGAAGGCCAATCCACCATAATTGGTATGGCGGGCCGCGACGGAATGACCGGCCTGACTCAGGTTTTGAATGATCAACCCACACCCAACCTCACCTTGGTTCAAAGCCCCGGCTTGGCCTGGCGTCTGGCAATCGAGGTCCTGCAACGTGAATTTTTCCGGGGCGGAGCCCTGATGTATGAGTTGCTGCGTTACACACAACTCTACTTGACACAGGTCTCTCAGGTCTCCATGTGCAACCGCCTTCATCTGCTGCAACAGCAGTTGTGCCGCTGGATGCTGTTCACGCTGGACCGGCAAGACACTGCAGAGATCGCATCCACGCAGGAAATGATAGCGTCCCTACTGGGCGTGCGTAGACAAGGCGTCTCAAGAGCAATTGCCCAGCTGCAAGCCCAAGGCATCATTGCGCGCAGCCGGGGAAAGATCAGCGTCTTGGAGCGGGATCAGCTGGAGCATCAAGCGTGTGAGTGCCACCAGGCGGTCAAGATTGAACATTCTCGGCTGTTCCCCAACCTGGAGGCCGACGCCTTACCGGCCCAGAGCCACTTCAGCACCGCCCTGGCGCGCAACTACCTGAACCAGCGCACCAATTCGCTTGAGAAGGCCATTAGCGGCAGCGGCTTGGCGTGGTGGGACTTTAATTTGCTCACAGACACTAACCTGGAGAAGAACTGTGACGTCTGGACCGGCATGCTGGGCTACGCTCCCGGTGAGTTTTTCCCGACCGGTTCCGAGTGGGAGGCCATGATTCATCCGGATGACCTCGTCCTCTGGACTGAGGCCAAGCGCAGCCATTTGAGCGGCGAAACACCGGTTTACAAATGCGATTACCGGATTCGTCACCGGGACGGCCGTTGGATCTGGATTTCCGCCCGCGGCCGGGTGATTGATCGTGACCCTGCCGGCAATGCCCTTCGCATGGTCGGCACCAACAAGAACATCACCGTGAGGAAAGAATCGGAAGCCGCGCTGCAAAAACTGGTGCGTACCGATTTTCTGACCGGCGCCGTCACACGACGTGAGTTTTTTCAACAGTCCGAGAGGGAGTTTTCTCGCGCGCAACGCCACCTCACGCCACTGGCCGTGCTGTCCATGGACCTGGACCGCTTCAAAAATATCAACGACAAGTATGGTCACGCTGCAGGTGATGAAGTGCTCAAGCACTTTACAAAAACTGTGAATCATTTTTTGCGTGTGACCGATGTGTTTGCCCGTCTGGGCGGCGAAGAGTTTTGCCTGCTGCTGCCGCATACCGATATGGCCGGTGCCAAGGTTCTGGCCGAACGCATCATGGCTGCCGTACGCGATACGCCGGTGTTGGTGGGCACAGACAATATCCACTACACCATCAGTAGTGGGCTCAGCACCAAGACGCCGACAACCATCAGCTTTGATGATCTGCTCAAGCAATCAGATCAGGCGCTGTACCAGGCCAAGTCTGCGGGCCGAGACCAGGTGTTTGTGTACGGGCAGGCCGCTGAATCCTTTAACGTAAACGACACGTCTTCATCCCGTCAGTAAACTCTGGGTTTTCTTTGCACGGGCCAGTACAGCCCTGAAGACCCATGACGACTACATCCCCGCTTGAACAGCACAAATCCACGCACACCTCCTCGCGAAACTTCACGCTGAGCGACTTTGATTTTCTTCTCCCCCCTGAGCTGATTGCCCAGCACCCGACGCCCGAACGCAGCAACTCTCGTCTGCTTGATGGCATAAGCAAGGCCAACGGTGCCACCGGCGGGTTTGTACACCGCATCTTTCGCGACCTCCCCGGTGTTCTGAGACCCGGTGACTTGCTGGTGTTCAACGACACCCAGGTTGTCAAGGCCAGGCTGTTTGGCGAAAAACCCACCGGCGGCAAGTTGGAGCTCTTGGTTGAGCGGGTGCTGGGTGGCAACCAGGTCGCGGCCCACATGCGGGTGAGTAAAAAGCCGATGGCAGGCACCACACTCAAGCTGGTCTGCGCGCCGGGTCACCAAGACGGCTTGTGCGCCACGCTACTGGGCCGCTGGCCGGACGAACAGGGCGCGCTGTTCCGCTTTGTACTCTCCAACAACCAGGGTGACGACCCCCACACGCTGATGCAGCGCCACGGTCACATGCCTTTGCCGCCTTATATTGCCCGCAATCAGGACGGCGCTGCAACCGACCCGAACGCCGAGGAGGACGAAAGCCGCTACCAGACGGTGTTTGCCAAAAACCCGGGCGCCGCAGCCGCACCCACCGCTGCGCTGCATTTTGATGCGG
Source organism: Hylemonella sp. (assembly GCA_044376885.1). Taxonomy (GTDB): domain Bacteria; phylum Pseudomonadota; class Gammaproteobacteria; order Burkholderiales; family Burkholderiaceae_C; genus JBEIGE01. The sequence goes on from JBILKC010000234.1 coordinate 2,590, forward strand.
GCGTGCTGGCAGCTCTGGTTGCGCGGGGTGTGCAGCGTGCCAGCGTGACCCTGCATGTGGGCGCAGGCACGTTCCAGCCGGTAAAAACCGAGAACCTGGCTGAACACCGCATGCACAGCGAGTGGTACGACATCCCGGCTGCCACCCGCCAGGCCATTGAAGACGCCCGCGCGCGGGGCGGGCGCATTGTGGCAGCCGGCACCACCACCATCCGCACACTGGAGTCCTGGGCCAAGACCGGCCAGGTGCGGGGCGATACCGAGATTTTCATCACACCCGGCTTCAGGTTTGAAGTGGTCGACCTGCTGATCACCAACTTTCACCTGCCCAAATCCACGCTGATGATGTTGGTCAGCGCCTTTGCCGGCTACGACCACATCATGGCGCTCTACCAGGCGGCGATTGAACAGCGCTACCGCTTTTTCAGCTATGGAGACGCCATGCTGCTGGCACGCCGTTAAATCGGCGTGAGGGTTTCGCTGACTGCCCTCTCTACAATTCATCGATGCTTACTTTTGAATGCCTCACCACTGATCCGGCCAGCCACGCCCGGCGTGGCCGCCTGACCCTGAACCACGGCGTGGTGCAAACGCCGATTTTCATGCCGGTTGGCACTTACGGAACCGTCAAGGGCGTGATGCCACAAAGCTTGCATGACATGGGTGCCCAGATCATTCTGGGCAACACCTTTCACCTGTGTATGCGCCCCGGACTCGACGTCATGGCGCAGTTTGGCGGCTTGCACCGCTTCGAAAACTGGGACAAGCCGATCCTGACAGACAGCGGCGGATTTCAGGTCTGGTCACTCGGTGCCATGCGCAAAATTTCTGAGGAAGGCGTGCACTTTTCTTCTCCTGTCAATGGTGACAAGTTGTTCATGTCGCCCGAGGTGAGCATGCAGATCCAGACCGTACTGAATTCCGACATTGCCATGCAGCTTGACGAATGCACGCCCTATATCTCCATTGACGGCAAAACCAAGGGCCAACTCACCACCGAGCGGGAGGCGCGTACCTCCATGGAAATGAGCCTGCGCTGGGCCAAGCGCTCTCAGGACGAGTTTGAGCGCCTGAACAACCCCAATGCCCTCTTCGGCATTGTGCAGGGGGGCATGTTTGAGAATTTGCGCGATGAGTCACTGGCAGCCCTGGAAGAACTCAACTTTCCAGGCATTGCGGTCGGTGGCGTGAGTGTGGGCGAGCCCAAGGAAGACATGCTGCGCCTGATGCGCCACATCGGCCCGCGCCTGCCTCCGCACAAGCCCCATTACTTGATGGGCGTAGGCACACCGGAGGATCTGATTGAAGGGGTTTTAAGCGGCATTGACATGTTTGACTGTGTGATGCCGACCCGCAATGCCCGCAATGGCACGTTGTTTACCCGTTTTGGTGACTTGAAGGTGCGCAACGCCCGGCACCGCCTCGATGCTCGCCCGATAGACGAGACCTGCAGCTGCTACACCTGCACCGGTTTTTCACGTGCCTACATGCACCACCTGGACCGCTGTGGCGAAATGCTGGGCGCCATGCTGGCGACCATTCATAACCTGCATTACTACCTTAACCTCATGCAAGAGGTGCGCGATGCGCTGGACGCAGGCACCTTGGGCGCATTTGTCAAGCAGTTTCACGCTGACCGGGCGCGCGGGGTTTAGCTTCAGCTGTCGCCATATTTTGAAAAACCGGCTTACCCAAACGGTCTGCCAAGCCAGTCCCTCAAACGCCTCAGGTACTGGGGTGCCCAGAGAAACAGGGCCAGGGTAAACACCGCATTGGCCAGGCCCAGCCACAAAAACACCTGTGCAATGCCAGCGCCAGCGCTGAGCAAGGCACCGGCCAGTACGGCACTCACCACCATGAACAGGGCATTGAGAATGTTGTTGGCCGCAATGATGCGTGCACTGTGGGTGGGTGGACTGCGCTGTAAAACCAGGGCATACAGCGGCACGCTGTAAATCCCGGCAAACAGGCTGAGCAAAAACAAGTCTGCCAACACCCGCAGGTGCACGCCCTGGGCCAGAAAAGCCGCCACACCCATCAGCTCAGCTGCCGGCAGTCTGTGCGAAGCAAAATACAGATCCACCGCAAACACCGTCATGCCCAGTGCACCCAGGGG